>JAKLDZ010000528.1 GCA_022703255.1 Myxococcota bacterium
CCACTCCCGCTCCCCCCGAGCCCGAGCCCGCT
The DNA here is from genome assembly GCA_022703255.1 of Myxococcota bacterium. Lineage (GTDB taxonomy): Bacteria > Myxococcota_A > Polyangia > Polyangiales > Polyangiaceae > JACRCQ01. The sequence continues at coordinate 33 of JAKLDZ010000528.1, forward strand.
CCCAAGCCCGACGTGGACGCGGTCGCCGGCGTGAAGGTCGCCGGGGTCGATGATCTGCTCGCGAGCTTCGGCTCGACCGAGAAGCGCTCGCCCCGCGAGGTAGCCGTCGAGCTGAAGAAAATGGTGGGGCTGGAGCCGACGCCGCCGCCTCCCGATGTGGCGATGACCGGGCGCTCTTCGGTGGTGAAGGCGGCCGACGAGGGCCTCGCGGGCGAAGCGGCGCCTACGCTGGGGGATTCGGAGTTCCGCACGCCTCGGGCGCCGCGGGCGGCTCGGGCGATTTCGGTGACGCTGCTGGTGCTGCTACTGGGCGCGTTGGTCGCCTTGTACCTGTTCTACCCGCAACTGTTCACGGGGCGGTGAACCGGGGAACACCCGGGTCCGGCGTCACGGCCGTCGGGGTCGACGGCGAGGTACGGCGGCGGGTTGTCGTCGGGAAGGGCGCAGTTGACGACAGGGCGGGACTCGCCCAACATCCGGGTCATGCACGACGAGAACCTGGCGATCTTGAGGGGGCTGGTCCCGGTTGCGTGGGCCGATGGCAAGTTCGAGCAAGAGGAGAAGGAAGTCATCGAGGGGCTTCTGATGGCGTTCGAGGCGACGCCGGAAGAGGCCGCCGAGATGCGCGAGTGGGCGAGCGTCCCGCGCACGGTCGAGGACATTCCGCTCACGGATCTGAGCTTCGACGATCGGCGGGTGCTGCTGCAGCACGCGGTGTTGCTGAGCCACGCGGACGGGGATCCGTCGAAGCCGGAGCAGGAGCTGATCGAAGCGATGACGAAGAAGCTTCGGATTCCGGACGACGAGGCGAAGTCCTTGCTTGCGACGGCGACGGAGCGAGCGAAGCGCTACATGAACCTGCTGTGAGGAGAGGCGTCGGGGCGCTCAGGCTCCGCGCGACTTGAACTTCTCGATCTCCTTGAGCAGCGCGATCGGGCTGAACGGCTTGGTGTAATAGGCCGTGGCGCCCGCGTCTGCAGCCCGCGCCTTGGAGTCGGCGTCGTCCATCGCGCTGATGATCAGGATCGGGATCACCCGGGTCGCGGGATCGAGCCGCAAGCGTCTGCAGACCTCGAACCCGTCGTAGAGGCCGGGCAGGTTCAGGTCGAGCAGCACGATGTCCGGCGTGTCGCCCATGCAGGCTTCGAGGGCCTTGGCGCCGTTGGCCACGCCGGTGACCTGGTGGCCTCGGCCGGTCACCAGGGCTTCAATCATTCTGCGGATCGAGTCTTGATCCTCGACGACCAGGATCTTCATTGGGCCATGTTGTAGCGGAGAACGGCGCAGGAGGCGAGTATTCGAACGTCTGCACGGCCGGGGGCGTCAGAGCACGGGGAGGCGGACGCGGGTGCGATTGCCGCCGCCGGGGGCGTCGTGGAGCTCCAGCCAGCCGTTGAGGTGCGAGGCGATCGCGCCTGCGAACAGCAGCTCGGGGCCGACGGGGCGACCGACGCTGGCGGGGTCGATGCGGCGCCAGAGCAAGGCATCGCGCGCGCCGGAGGGCACCGAGGCTCCGGCGTCGTCGATGGTCAGGACGACCTCGCGCTCGGAGGCGGCGAGGGCGGCGCAGATGCTGCCCCCTTTGGGTGTGGCATCGGAGGCGTGACGGAGCAGCGCGTGCACCATGGTCTTGAACGCGCTCGGACGCATCACCGCGTCGGCCCGTTCGGGAGCCTCGATCGTAACCGTCTGGCCGCGTCGCTCGAACATCGCCTGGAACTCGGACTTCACGTCGATCAGGACCGACGAGGCGTTGAGGTGGGCGGGGAGCTCGTCGGCGGAGATACGACCGAAGCGCTGGAGGGCGAGGGACAGCTCCTGGAGGCGGTCGGTGCGACGGGCGAGCTCACGGGCGAGCAGGTTGTGGTCGATGCCGCGCTGACCGACCTGCTCGATGGTGGGGATCATGCGAGCGATCGAGGTTTTGAGCTCGGCGGAGATGGCGGCGGCGACGGCCATCAGGGGGGAGAGGGAGGATGCGGAGGGGGGGACAGTGGAGGGAGCGACGGGGGTGGTTTCTCCCCCGGCAGCGAAGACGGCGGCGAGCTCGCGGGCATAGGCTTCGCCCTGGCGCTGGGCTTCTTCGAGCTCCTTGCGCAGCGCTTCGACTTCGCTCTTCTCGGTCGCGCCCTCCGCGGGGAACACGAGGGAGTCCTTGCCTCCCTCGAGCTCGAGGCGTCCGCCGTAGCGCATGGCCATGCGGTTGAGCCAGGCGTGCTCGGCGCCCGGGGTGCCGATGGTGTCGGGGCCGAGGGCGACCGAGACGCGGACCTCGTTGCCGGCGCGTTCGATGCTGACCTCGGGGTTTTCGGCGTGCGGCGATTGGACGCCGGACGATCGGGCGAGGAGGACCTGCATCATGCGTTTGAGCTCGGCCTCGTCGCCGAGGACCTCGGTGCCGCTGCCGGGCTCGATGTGGACGCGGGCGTGGGGAGCGAGCTCGCAGAGCAGGGCCGCCAGGTCGATGCGACCGCGGCGACCGCGGGCACCGGTGCCGCCGTACAGCGACGCGAGCATCTTCATGGCGTCGTCGAGCGTGTCCAGGGAGGTCACGACGTCGGCACCGGCCGGCGGCGCGGGCGGCAGGGGTGGCAGGACGACCTGCGTGGGGCTCTCGGCCACCGAGATCTCGGGCGAGTGGGCGAGCGAGGCCACTCCTTTGCGCAGCGTGGTAGCAGCGCTCCGGGCTTCCTGGGTGAGCAGCCAGGCCAACTCCTGGCGTGTGAGACGATCGCCCTCGGACACGGCACTCTCCTTCGGTAGCTGGGCGCATTGCCGGCCAGACGGGCCGGCGACGCCAACCATGATGCCAGAGGTCGCTTCCGGCTGCTACGATGCTCCGTCGTGCGCTCCTGTCTGCTCGCCGCCGCCCTCTCCCTGCTCTCGGCCCAGTCCGGATGCGTGGAATTCGTCCCGAGCCCCTTCGAGCCCGATGCCTCGCCTCCCTCCGATGCAGGAGACGCGGCAGAGGGAGCGACGTCCGACGGCGCCGAGGATCCGGACGGCGCGACGGGGAAGGTGTGCGTGTACGACGAGGACTGCGACGACGCGGTGTCGTGCACGTTCGATCGGTGCGATCCGGACACGCGCCGGTGCACGAACACGGCCGACGACATGCCGTGCCAGGACGGTCGCTACTGCAACGGGGTGGAGCGTTGCGATCGGAAGCTGGGGTGCTCCGCGGGAGAACCGATCACCTGCTCGGACTCCGACGCGTGCACGATCGATCGGTGCATCGAGGAGCAGCAGGGATGCGAGCACGTGCCTCGCGATGTGGATGGGGACGGGGACGGGGACTATCACTGCGCGGGGGGAGGTGACTGCAACGATCTGGATCCGTTCGTGAACGGGAGCGCGCCGGAGGTATGTGCGAACGGGCGCGACGACAACTGCGACGGGGTGATCGACGAAGCGGGCTGTTCGGTGGCGCACTGGGACACGTGCTCGGATCCGCTGGTGCTCGAGAGCGGCAAGACGGAGTCGGTCACGACCACTGGGGCGTCGCTCGATTATCCGTCGAGCTGCGTGCCGACGGGCGTGTCCACGCTCCATGACATCGTGGGGGCGATCGTGGTGCCCGACGGTCCTGCGCAGGATCTGGACGTGGTGGCGCGAGGGGCGTGGGGGCAACTGTACGTGGCGACGGCGGAGCAGTGCGCGGATGCGAGCTCCGAGCTGGCGTGTCGAGCCGCGGCGCCGGGAGCGACGTCGGGGAT
>JAKLDZ010000529.1 GCA_022703255.1 Myxococcota bacterium
GTGCGGTTCGGCGCCGGACGGTTGCGGGGGACAGCTCGTATGCGGCGACTGCTGCCCGGACGGCATCAAGAACGGCAACGAGACGGACGTGGACTGCGGCGGCGGCTGCGGCAGCAACTGCGCGCTGGGGATGGCCTGCGCGGTCCACGCCGATTGCGCCAACGGCACCTGCGTCAACGGGAAGTGTGACCCGCTGCACGACGACGGCTGCGGCAAGTTGGTCCCGGCGGGCTGCTGCGCCGGATATCACGACAGCGGCTGCAACTCGTGCATATCCGATGCGACTCCGACGCAGTGCTGCGCGACTGCCCGCTACTACGCGCCTACCGCCACGTGCAAGCGTCCCCTGCTGTGGAACACCCTCGGCTCGCAGGCGGAGATCGAGCACAGCGTGGTCGGGCCCCATGGCACCTTCAAGCAGGGGAGCTTCGTTGCGGGGCAGTTCGGAGGGGCCGTCGAGGCCACCTACCTGCAGGCGGGCGCGGTCGCCTTCCCCTACGACGTGCTCCCCGGCAAGGCCGGGACCATCGAGCTGTGGGTCAAGCTCGTGGGGATGCCCGCGGCTATGAGCACCAGTTGGAATCCTGCGGTCTTCGCGCTGATGGACGGCGACGTCGGCTACCTTCTGGCCTACAACTCCAACGACGGCGGCGGTCGGGGCGGGTTGATCGGTCAAGTTGCCGGGCGCCGGCGCAGCACCTCGATATGGCATTACCCCTATTCCTATGAAGAGGTGCTCGGCGTCGGGCAGGCCGCGGCGTGGCATCACTACGCCCTGATCTGGGACAGCGCCGGGATCGCCGGCGTGCCGGGCGAGCTCTCGACCGTGGCGATATTCGTCGACGGCGTGCGCAACGACACCCTCGCCTACGATGGAAGCGACACCCAGTTCGCCACGCCGACCAAGGGCACCTTCATGCTCTACCCGGAGCAGAGCAGCCTGGCACAGGGGTCGACCGTCTACGACAACCTGAAGATATGGGACTTCGCCAAGACCGACTTCAGCGACCGCACCACCGAGGGGTTGTAGCCCGGGCCGCAGGTTCACGCGCGCCGTGGCACGCGCACAGCCTTCGCGAGGCGGGCCCTTCCGATCACGTTGCGGTTGACTGGACCGCCGCGTCTCGTCGACACTCCCTGCCGGAGGCACGATGGACCTGTCCGCACCGAGCGCGATCTCGATCGACGGCGGCACTTGCACGAAAGATGGACTGTGCGCGCGGGTTTGCCCCGCCCGGATCTTCCGGTTCGAGAAGGGGAAGGTCCCCTCGGTGGAGCGCGCCCACGAGTGCGTGCTGTGCGGCCAATGCCTCTCCGCCTGCATTCCCGGCGCGATTGCGCACTCGAAGCTGGATCCGAAGGACCTGCGAAAGATCGAGCACCCGCGCCCTGCCGGGGAAGACGCCCTGCTGGCGTTCCTGCGGCAGCGACGATCGGTCCGCGAGTACCGCAAGAAGCCCGTTCCCCAGGAGCTCCTGCAGCGAGTCGCGGAGATGGCGGGCTACGCGCCGGTCGGGGCGTTCGGCGGAGCGGGCTGGATCCGCCACGTGACCGTCGTCGAGGGCGAGGAGAAGATGAAGGCCGTGCGCGATGCCACGGTGCGCTACATGAGGAAGCTCCACGACCTCATGTCCGGCTTCTTCCTCAGGGGCATGGCCCGCTTCTCCGAGGAGGCTCGGAGCGGGCTCAGCACGCTGCCCGACCTGAAGATGCGGCTGGCGGAGTACGAGGCGGGGCGGGATGCCATCCTCTACGATGCGCCAGCGGCGGTGTTCGTGAGCGCGGGATACGAGACGACCACGCCCCACGAAGACTGCGACGCTGCATTGATGAACATGATGCTCGCGGCGCACGCGCTCGGCCTGGGCACCTGCTGGAACGGCTGGCTGGGCAACGCCGCGCTCGCAAGCCACGTGCGCGGCCCGCGGGAGCTGGGCGATCTGCTCGGGCTGTCCGAGACCCATCGCGTCGTCGAGGCGTTCACCGTCGGGTGGCCGTCGATTCCACTGCACTCCGTGCCATACCGCGAGACGAGCATCCGCTGGGTGAAGTAGCTCCTCCCCAATCGTGCTCGCGCTCACGCTGAGTCCTCTCGACTGCCCTGCGTCTCCTTTGGTGTGGGGGTCCGCGGCGGATTCGAACTCTGACCGTCGCTACGTAGCCGGCAGCAGGATGCGGAACTCCGCACCTCCTCCGGGGCGATCCGTGAGCTCGACGAGACCCTGATGGGCGTCGAGCTCTCGAGTCACGATCGCGAGCCCCATTCCCGTTCCGCGCGACGATCACGGCGGCGATGGGGATGCGCGACCAGGCGAAGCCGGATTCTGGGTCGCCACGGCTCCAGGCGATCACCTCCGGGGCTCATTCCGCGACGAGCACAGCTCCGACATCGTCACCCCCACGACGGCCCGCAGGGCGCACTCGGCGCATCTGTCGAACCACGAGCGAGGCTTGGCGGTGCCGAACGTGCACAAGTTGGTGCGCGAGCATCTGGAGCCATTCCCGGCGTACACGCGCGAGCACTGCCGCAAGCCGCTTCCGTAGTACGTCGAGCGCGAGCTCAGGGGGGGCTGCGCTGTGGGGACCCGTGGCACGAGCTCACGCGCGTCCGGTGCCCTCGTCGTGACCTTCGGCCCGTTGGACCGCCGTCCTCATCTCGAGTTGGCGTCGCACGATCGTATCGGCGCCCCGCCGGTCGGACGACGACAGCGATCCTGGGTGCGCGCGCTACACGCCACACGCCTGGATGCTGAGGCCGACCATGGCGGGGGCGCGGCGTGCGACCTCGGCGGTGACCCTGGGGGCATCGGAGGCGCGGCAGGCACGCGGGCAACGGATCGCGGCAGGGCGGGCCCTGGTGTCAGCCGGGAAGCAGCCCGCAGAGGTCGCCTCGATGCTGGGTATTGGAGTCGAGCAATTGCAGGAGTTCCGACATCGGAACTGTGGCTATCGCCGCCAGGTCACAGACAGCGCCCCCATCAGGAACGTGCTCTCGTAGCGTCCGGGGTTGGGGTCCTGCGGCGAGGTCTGGGCCGGGGTCAGGTCCTTTCCTCCGAAGGAATAGAATCCGCCGGCGTCGATATCGAACTGCCCCAACTTCACGCCTGCGCCGAAGTGCAGCGTGTGCATGAGGGCAGGAGGAGGGAGGTAATAGCTCGGGCGCTTCTCTGGCGTGGCGGATTGGGCAGCGGAGTAGCCGATCCGCGCGGCCCAGGTCGTGGTGAGCCAGTATTCGGCGCCGGCGCCCACGGTCCAGGTGTTGTTCCAGTCGAGCGGGATGACCATCTTCTGGTCGCCCATCGGGGTCTGGATGGTCGTGACGAACGACTTGTTGGCCTCGGCGTACAGCGAACGCTTGATTTCGGCGACCAGCAACAGCCTCTTCCCGAGCAGCTCCTGGGCGGCGCCCATTCCCCAGTTGTGGGGCATGGGAAGGTCCATGGAAGCCGGGTTGCCCTGGCCAGCCATGGTGACCGTCCCATCAAGATGGGTGGTGAACCGGTTGCGATAGGTGAGCGAGAGCCGAGTGGTGGGCGTCGGCTTTGCGAACAGGCCGAAGTGGGCACCTGCGTAGGAGGTGCCCGACATGTCGACTTCGAGCTTTCCCATGGCTGGGACGGGGCCCGGGCCGGCGACGGGCGCGAGCTGCTCGGCGCTCTGGGAGGTGTGGGTGATACGCCAGGCCACGCCGACGGCCACCTGCTTCGTGAGGGCGAAGGACAGGGCGGGAGTGGCCTCGAAGAC
>JAKLDZ010000053.1 GCA_022703255.1 Myxococcota bacterium
CGTGCCGTCCGCATCGCGAGAACGATCGCGTCGCCCACGAGCGGTGCAGCCAGATACCGTGTTCCCTCCAAGCCAACCCACGTCGTTCCCGCCAGCTCCGCGGTCAACATCAGACGGCCCAGGGTCTCGACGTCGGCCTCCCGCCGCGCACCGGCCAACGCGAACCCGGTGGCCGACGGGCTCAGTCCGAGGACGATCGGGCCCGAGTCGACGTCGCCCAAGCCCCACGCTCCCGCGGGGTACTCCCGGACGCCCCACAGACCGATCGGGCTGCGACGCACCATGTGATCGCGCAGCCGGGCCCACTGCTCGGAGGCGAAGGTGCGGTCCACGAACGGCAGGTAGAACGAGTTCCACCCAACGCCGCAGCCGCGAGGCGTGCCGAGCGGCTGTCCCTGCGCACCGACCTTGAACACCACCAGTCCGGTCCGAGCATCGAGCAGGTGCGACCGCGTGTATTGCACGAATCTGCGGAGCTCAGGCCCGTGATCCTCGCCGCTGGCGAGCGCGTGGACGGCGATCGAGGCTGCCGCGGTCGCGTTGTCGCTCGTGTAGATCTCGCCGGGGTAGGTCTCCACGTGGGCCGAGGGTGATCGGTTCATGCGGCGAACCATGGCCTCCGTGATCCGGTCGTGCAGCGCGTCGTAGCGGTGATCTCCGCCGAGCACGCGATAGCACCCGAGCATCAGGTTCAAGTGGCCGAGGTAGCCGAGGTGGCCTTGATCGGAGCCGAGCGTGTCGAGGGCATCGGTTCCCCACTGGCTGGTGTCGAACGCGCGGGTGGAGGGGAGCAGCGCCTTGTCGAGGATCGGGGGGAGCTGTTGCACGGCCTGGGCGCGGGTGTCGGGCCAGGCGAAGGCGATATTGCAGAGCGCAGCGCTCGTCATCGAGAGTGTTCCGAGCGCCCACTCGCCGCGGAAGAAATCCTGGTCCGGCGCAGCCATCGCGCCCGCGAAGTCCTCTGCGACGCGGGCCACCAGGTAGTCGCGCCGCGATAGCACGTCGCTGCGGTCTTCGTCGCGCATCACCGCCTCCGCGGGGGGACGCAGCGCGTGACACGCCATGGATCGGATTGCGATGATCGCGACGAGGGTGACGGCGAAAGCGGTCAGGTGCTTTCTCGTTCTGGCGGAGCAGGTTGCCATGGGGGACCTCCAGTCCGCAGGGTGCGGCGCGGCGTCGCGCCGATCGACGGCCGCAGGGGTGAGCGGCAGCGGCGGGGAGGTCAGCGGACGAAACGGGGGCGCAAGCGGAGCGGTGCGCGTTTCAAGGGGAGCTATCGCAGGGATCGGGGCCGAGGGGTACGCGCCAGGCGTCGGGGACACGCTGTCGCACGGCGTAGCCCGCGAGGTTGAACCATCCGAGGCAGCGATCGAGGATCGCGGCGTCGCAGGTGGCGACACCGTCGACGCCGTACAGCAACGGGTCGGGGTTGGGCACGAGCTCCACGGTGCAGGCGAAGGGCCAGTGCGATGCGTGCTCGAGGATCGCCGCGCGCAGACGTCCGGAGTTCGAAACCGGCGCGTCGAGCAGCCAGCGGGTGGAGCCCACGCGCAGCTCTGCCAGCACGCCGCCGACGACGTCGATCGCGGTCAGGGTCTCATGGACGAGGTGATAGCTGCCCCGCAGCCCAGCCATGTCGCGCACTCCGCCGTCCATCCCCTCGAGGAGGATGCCCTTCGACAGGGCGACCTCGACGGCGATCACGATGTTGAATCCGTCGATGGACAGCGTGCGACCGGCGAGCGCGCCGGCGGGGATCGCGCGACACATCCTGTCGGAGCGCTGGGCGGTGGAGCACAGGGAGCGGGACAGGGCATGGCGCTGGCGGGCTTCGAGCTGGTGGTGTCCGCCGACGAACTCGACGGCGGGTTCCATGCGGTAGCCGCGATCGAGGAGCCAGACGATTTCCTGGGCAGCGGAGCGCAGGACGGGTTGTTGGCGAGGGCCGAACAACCTGGCGTCTTCGGGGGCGGCGCCCCGGTGTTGTCTGCGTTCCACGAAGACCTCGTGTGCGGTTGACGGAAGAGGGGAGAAAGCGATTGTAGCGGCCTACGCCGCAGGTGCCGGAGAAACGCGTCACCGGGGTATCGATGGAGTCCCGTCCCGGGACGACGGTGCGCGGTCGGGTTGTCCGCTCCGAATGTCCGGACGAATGATGGCTCGCACACAACGCGACTTCTGCGCAGCTATCGCCCCGCGATCCTGTTTGCTACAGTGCCTGTTTCGAGGTGGCGTGGTGACCTCACACGATGGAAACAACGGAGGTTCGGATCGGCCTGACGATTCGGGTGTGCCCCGCGATCGCAAGGCCACGGTACCCGAGCTCCGGATCCGGCGTGAGCCCCAGCGGCGCGAGGATGACTCGGCGCCTCCCACCGCGCGCGTTGCCCTCGACAGGGCCGCAACCTTGCCTTCCATGGAGGCGCCGCCAGGCGTGCCTTCCCTTCGTGGACCCGGCAGATCGCGCACCAGCGATCACGCCGCTCCGCCACTCGACGGCTCTTCGGTGAGGACCTCGGACGTACCCGTTCGCACAGTGGACCCAGCGCGCGCGCCGACCTTGCCTTCGCTGCATGCTGCGCGCGGTGGTGAGGGTCGGCAGCGTCCAGATTCGGCGCCCTATTCGTTGCGCCGCAACGCGCGCACCGAGGATCCTCGCATCGATCCATCGACTGGCGACGGGAGTGATCCGCCGGGCGGGGGGTCGGATCGGCCGCGTCGTGCTTCGCCGTTCGGCAAGACCGGAAGCCATCCGGCGATGCGCGGCGACGAGGACGCCGATCGGGCGGAGGTGTCGGTGCCACGGATCGCGGCAGGTCCTGCGCGCAGCATCTCCGCCGGCTCGGCGGCGAGCAGGACGTCGTCGTGGCGTCTGGCGATGGTGGACTTCTCGCTCGCTGCGGCGGCCAAGCGAATCCTGGAGGCGCTTTCGTTGGTGCGAGGCGAGCAGCTCACGATCCTCTCCGATCGGGCGCGTCTCGGGTTGACGGCGGCGCTGGTGGATGCGGCGGAGCAGTCGTCGGCGCGTGCAACGGTGGTGTTGCTCGAGGATCTCGGCACGCGTCCCCTGGTGCGCGTGACCGACTCGATGCGCAGCGCGCTCGCTGCGTCGCAGGCCAGCGTGTTCCTGGCGAGCTTCGAACGGCTCGAGCGCACGATGCGCGCCGAGGTGCTCGCGCTGGCCGAGCGCTATCGGTTGCGGCACGGCCACATGGTGGGCGTGACGCGACGTGCGTGGGAATCGGGGTTCAACGCGGACCCGGCCCGCATCGCGTCGGCGGCGCGCGCGGTGCGGACCCGCGTGCGGCCCGGCTCCACGTTTCGCGCCACGGGTCGTGACGGAACCGATCTGACGGTGCGCTGTCACGCCTCGCACCGTTGGGTCGAGCACAGCGGGATCGTGCGTCCTGGCAAGTGGGAAAACCTTCCCACGGGCGAGCTGGTGACCACGCCGCTGGACGTGACCGGGGTGTTCGTGTGCAACGCATCGATGAGCGAGTCGTTCGGCGAGCGTGCAGGATTCCTGCGCGGCAAGCCGATGCGGTTCGTGTTCGAGGGGGGATATGTGCGGTCGGTCACGAGCCCCGATGCGGCGCTCGAGCGCGAGGTGCGTTCCTGGCTGATGCATGCCGACCACCTCGATCGGGCGGGGTTGGTGGTGCTCGGCACGAACGTGGGGATGCGCGATCCGGTCGGCGAGATCCTGAGCGATCAGAACCTGCCGGGGCTGCACCTCGGGTTGGGCGCGACATTCGCCGCGGAGACCGGCGCGGCGTGGGACGCGGCGGGGCAGTTGGTGATCGCGTCGGCGTACTGCGATGTGGATCTCGACGGAGCGCCGTTGGTGCGCGGCGGCCGGTACCTGGATGTGACGTGAGTCAGCGCGGAGCATCGGAGCTGGGCGCGATCCTGTTGACCGTGGCGTACGACGGAGCTCCGTACTGCGGCTTCGCGATGCAGGAATCGGGGACCACCGTTGCGGGAACGTTGCTCGAAGCAGCGCGCGCGATGGACCCGTCGGTGAGCGCCGTGCGCGGGGTCAGCCGCACCGATGCCGGGGTTCACGCTCGCGGTCAGCTCGTGGCCTTCGATCCGTCGCGCGAAATCCCGCCGCGAGGCTGGACCCTCGGACTGTCGAGCCATCTCCCCGCGTCCATCGCGATCCGATCCGCAGGCGTGGTTGAACGAGGCTTCGACCCGCGGCGTCACGCCCTCGGCAAGCGTTACCGCTACGACCTGCTCCTCGATCGCTGTCGCGATCCGTTCGTGGACCGAACGGCCTGGCGCATCGGGGATCCTCTCGATCTCGACCTCGCGCGCGCAGAAGCCGCTTCGCTCCTCGGCACGCATGACTTCCGTGCGTTTCGGTCCTCGGCCGACGAGCGGACGAACACGCAGCGGACGCTGACGTCGGTGACCGTGGAGAGGGACGGCGCGGACGGGCGGCTGGTGCGCGTGGAGGTGCAGGGAACGGCATTTCTGCACAACATGGTGCGGATCATCGTGGGGACGCTGGTGGACGTCGCGCGCGGGAGGCTCGGAGCCGGGGCGTGCGAGCGCGCGCTGGCGTCGGGACTGCGTGCGGATCTCGGGGTGACGGCGCCGCCGCATGGTCTGTGTCTGATGAGCGTGCGGCTCGACACCGAGCCGTCGCTGCCGTGGCCGCCTGCGGGCGCGTGAAGTTGGCGCGGGGCCTCGTTGCGAAGTACAACCGGAGGATTCCCACACCGGAGGCAGACGTGAACTCGAAGGCGAGGCAGGTTCGCACGCTCTTGGCAGGTTCGATGGTGGCGGTGCTCACGTGGACGGCGAGCGCGGCGGCGCAGGCGCCTGGGGCGACGGCCGCGCCGGATCCGACGGCGGCCGCGGATGCTCGACGCATTGCGGGGGCCATGTCGGCGGTGGCGGCGAAGGTGAGTCCGAGCGTGGTGCAGATCGACGTGGCGGTGCGCGACGACAACTCCGGCGTGATCCGGTGGTACAAGGGGGTGCCGTCGTTCGAGGCCTCGGTGAAGCGGGGGCTCGGGTCCGGGGTGATCCTGTCGAGCGACGGGCACATCCTCACGAACAACCATGTGATCGACGATGCGTTGGCGATCAACGTGCGGCTGCAGGACGGGCGGATGTTGCCTGCAACGCTGGTGGGACGCGATCCCGGAGCGGACCTGGCGCTGATCAAGATCCAGGCGACGGGTCTCCAGGCGGCGCAGTTCGCCGACTCGGATGCGGCGCGAGTGGGAGAGTGGGTGCTGGCGATCGGTTCTCCCTTCGGTCTTGGGCACACGGTGACGATGGGTGTGTTGAGCGCCAAGTCGCGGGGCGGGCTCGGCGCCAACGCGGTGGAGGACTACCTGCAGACCGACGCGTCGATCAATCCGGGCAACTCGGGGGGGCCGTTGGTGAACCTCGACGGCCAGGTGATCGGCATCAACGACATGATCGTGGGGAGGGGGCAGGGCATCGGCTTCGCGATCCCGTCGAAGATGGCTCGTCGCGTCGCCGATCAGTTGCTCCGCAACGGGCGGGTGAAGCGCGCGTGGATCGGCGTCGGGATGCAGGACCTCACCCCCGAGATCGCTGCGGAGCTGCGCCTCGACCCCGGCTCCGGGGTGCTGATCAACCACGTCGCCTCCGGAGGTCCGGCGGAGCGCGCTCGCCTGCAGATCGGCGACATCATCGCCACCATCGGCGGAAAGCCTGCGCGCGACTCCCACGAGCTCATGCGCGAGGTGCTCGCTCACGACGTCGGCGCCTCCGTGCGCCTCGAGGTCATTCGGGGCGGCAAGCGTTACGCGACCGACGTCGGCCTGGCGGAGCGCCCGGAGTCTCCGCCCCCGCCGTTGCCGATGCAGCAGTCCTCGCCCGCGGCGCCGGGCCTCGGCATGACGATCCAGAACGTCTACGCGGGCACGCCTCAGCGCCCCGAGCAGCCCCCTCCCACGGCCGCGCAGATCGTCGCGATCACTCCAGGATCCCCCGCCGATCGGGCCGGCCTGCGACCCGGCGACATCGTGCTGCAGATCGACGGCGCCACGCGTCCCGACGCTGCCCAGGTGCTGAAGGCGACCGAGGACGGCCACGCGTTGCTGCTCGTGCAGCGCCGGCAGGGGACGTTCTACGCCGCGGTTCGTCGTTGAGCCTGGCATGACGGCCCACGCGCCCGGTCCCCGGACGAGTGCTTCGTCTCCGACCCACCCGCGCTGAGAACGCGCGTTCTCGATCGCTCCTCTCCTCCTCCCCCCTCCGCAACGGCCATTTCGCGCGATTCGATGCGTTTTCTCGTGCATCTGGCCTCTCTCTCCCCCGGCCCGGAACCGCGAACGAACGGCAACACCTTGGGCACGATGGTTGCGAACGCCTGCGGTCATGCGTCCTCACACGCCCCACCTGCTCGCCGGCCTCGGATTCCTTTGCGCCTCCTGGCTGTCGAGCGGTGCCGTCGAGGCGCAAACCGCCGTGTTCCCCGCTCCGCAAGACTCCACCGAAGTGCGGGAGCTGCGGGTCGCGTTCTCGTCGTTCGGCGAGAGCTCCTCGACATGGGTCCAGCTCGGGCTGTACGGCGGAGCCGACGAGGTGTTCGTCGTCCTCCCCGTGGCGCCGGAGGGGCGCGTCGATCTCGCCTCCGACGCCTGGTTCGAGGCGTTGCGCGCAGCCACCCATCCGCGCGTGCTCCCACCCGAGGGGAGCCCGCCTTCGTGCAGTGCAAAGCCTGCTCCCGCGAAGGGCACGGTGGACGTCGTGGGGTCCGATCAGCACCTCGACACGCTCGCGCCCGATCCCGCGGTGGCTCTTCATTCGCTCGCGCAGTTGCTGGTGTGGGCGGATGGCCGCGGATTGACGCTTTCGGCGGAGCAGACCGCGTGGCTGGCGCAGCTCGAGGTCAGTGGGCAGCGCTTCGCGTTGATCCGTTTCGAGCCCGTGCCTGGTGCGACACTGACCCGGACCGTGCGCGTGAGTCCGTCGCTCGGAGGGGCGGTCGTCCCGCTGCTGCTCACTCGGGCCGGAGCCGCAAGGGTCGCGGTCAACGCTTGGGTGTTCTCCGAGGGCAAGGCGGTGCCGGCTTCGCTCCCTGCACTCACGGTCGTGCCCTCATCGCTGCGATGGAATGTCGATGCGGATCCGCCATCGAGCTACGCGCGCGATTCCGAGGAGCTGCTCGAGGCGAAGGGGGGCAAGGCCTGGGTGATCGACGCTGCGAGCCACACGTCGCTGTTCTTCCACACGTCGCTGCCCGGTGGCACGGGGCTGGTGCCGTCGGTGGCGGGCGCGTATCTCGAGAGAGCGTCGGGGTACGGAGATGCTCCCGACGCGTTTGCCGCGTGTCTGACGAGGTTCGCGACCCTCGAGAGCAGCGCGTTGCGCGTGGCGCCGGCTTGTGGTCGCGGTGACCTCGCCTCTGCGGGGGGTGCGCCGTGCTCGGAGGTTGTTTCGGGTAACGAAACGAATCCGGCGGACCTCCGGTGCGGAGCCACGGCCGACGATCTTGCGATTGCGCTGTCGGGCGCGGTTCCGGCCAAGGCGAGGGTCACGCGGTGGAGCGGATGGATCGCGGCTTGGGAGTCGCGACCCGCGGAGACTGTGCAGAGCGCGTCCGGGTCAGCCCCGCTGGGCCCGTTGTTCACCGCAGCCGCCTGGCATGCGGACTGCGCGGGCGATGCCGGCGCCGAGGGAGGCGCACCCGATGCGGGGGCGTCGGGAGCAGGCGGTTCCGGAGGGAGCTCCAGCGGTGGAGGCACGGGCTACGGAGGATATGCCGGCTGGGGCGGTTCCGAGAATCACGGCGATCCGGGCGGAGGCTGGGGCAACAGCACGGGTCAGCCGGGAGCCGGCGGCTACTACGAAGACGAGTACGGAGAGGACTACGGCTCCTACGACAACGGCTCCGGCGTGTACGTCGAGGTCAATGCGGACACGTCGTGCGCGTCCTCGAGCTCCTCTTCCGGGTCCGGTGACTCGTGCTCCGGTGACTCGTCGTCTTCTTCCTCGGGCGATTCGTGTTCCGGCGATTCGTCCGGCGACGAGCCCTCCTCCTGCTCCGGCGATTCGTCGTCGAGCTCCGGAGACTCGTGCTCCGGGGACTCCTCCAGCGGAGGAGGCGAGTCCTGTTCCGGTGACTCCTCGTCGAGCAGCGGCGGCGACTCGTGCTCGGGCTCGTCGTCGAGCGGCGGACCGGAGTCGTGCAGCGGAGGTGGCACCAGCTCGTCGGACTGCAGCGTAGTCCGGGGCAAGGGAGGCAGACGCCGTCCTCCGCTATCCGGGATCACGTTGGCTCTCGCAGGGGTCCTTCTGCCGCTGCGCAGGTTCACCCGGTCGAGAGCACGCAAGTCCGACGCTTTCTCCAGCGAGGCCTGAGGGTTTCCCTGCCCGTTGCCGCTGTGCGGTCCGTTCGCTATGCCGGGCGCATGCACGATTCGGTTATTGGCGAAGAAGTGCTTGGAAGCGCCCTGGGGATGACGCTCGAGAAGACGACGTTCGAGCTGGGTCGTCGTTACGAGGGGAAGGTTCGGGACAACTACACGGTCGGTGATGGCCGACGGTACATCGTGGTGACCGATCGGATCAGCGCCTTCGATCGGGTGATCGGCACGTTGCCGTTCAAGGGACAGGTGCTCAACCGGATCGCAGCGTGGTGGTTCGAGCGCACGCGTGCGGTGGCGCCCAATCACCTGCTGAGCGTGCCGGATGCGAACGTGATCGAGGTGATGGAGTGCGAGCCGCTGCCGGTGGAGATGGTGGTGCGCGCGTACGTCACGGGTGTGACCTCGACCAGCATCTGGACGCACTACGCGCGTGGGGAGCGGGTGTTTTGCGGGCACCGGCTGCCCGAGGGGCTCCGGGAGAACGAGCGGCTGCCGTCACCGATCCTGACGCCGAGCACGAAGGCCGAGAAGGGGGATCACGACGTGTCGGCGTCGCGGGAGGAGATCCTCGCGATGGGGAGGATGGGTGCGGAGGACTTCGACACGGCGGCGAGGATGGCGATGGACCTGTTCCGTTTCGGGCAGGAGCTGTGCGCGCGTCGCGGCTTGATCCTGGTGGACACGAAGTACGAGTTCGGGCGCACGGCGGACGGTCGCATCGTGGTGATCGACGAGATCCACACGCCGGACTCGTCGAGGTTCTGGTTCGCGGGGACCTACGGGGAGCGATTCGCGAAGGGGGAGAGGCCGGAGTCGTTCGACAAGGAGTACGTGCGCAGGTGGCTGGCGCAGGCGGGGTTCAAGGGGGAGGGGCCGGTCCCGGAGATCCCGCGGGAGGTTCGGATCGAGGCCGCGAAGCGATACATCGCGGCATACGAGGTGATCACCGGTGAGGGGTTCGAGCCGGACACGCGGGAGCCGCAGGCGAGGATTCGACGGGCGTTGGGGGTTGGGAGCTGAGGGCCCGGGTCTCAACGGGCTTGCCAAGGGGGCGGGATCAAGCCTAATCCAGAGGTCAGTACTGAAGGGTTTGGGGGTGGGCCTCGTCGTACGGTTCGCCCCCGGCGGGGGATGATGAACGAGTCGAGCAGTCCAAGTCGGGGCCCGGAGCCCCGCATGGAGGAATCGAGATGAATCGGCTTCTTGCTGCGAGTCCGTTGGTTCTGTTCCTGGTCGCTGCATGCGGTGGCTCACCGACTCCGCCGCCGACCACAACGCCCGAGCCGGCTCCCACGGTCAAGGAGGAGCCCAAGCCCGAGCCGTCCGCCTCCGCGACCCCGGCGGCCTCGGCCTCGGCTCCTGCCCCGGAACCTGCGGCCACTGCGAAGAAGCCCACGGGGAGCGGGCGACCGCAGGCGATCTACAACGACGTGAGCGAGCCGCAGACGGTGGGCTTCGACGGCGCGGTGTTCCGGACTTCGGATGGTGCCGAGCTTCGGATCCCGGGCGGGGCGTTGAGCGAACCCCGCAACGTGATCTTCTCGTTGGACAAGAAGGCCAAGGGCACCACCGGCGTGCTTGGCAAGGTCTACCAGATCCACGTGCAGACGCCCGACACCCAGTACCGAATGGGCGAGGAGAGCGCCTCGGTCACCGTGAACACCGCGGGCGATCCCTTCACCATCAAGCTGCCGCTGCCTCAGGGGCGCGACTCGGCGGGTCTGGCCGTCGAGACGATCGCGGCGGATCCGAAGACCAAGCGCAACAAGAGCACGTGGACGGTGGTGGGGCAGAACAAGCTCGAGACGGCGGACACGGGGAACCGTGGGGTATTCGAGGTGCAGGTGCTGCCCGACGGACACGTGCACCTGACCTCGCAGGCTCCCTCCGGCGGTTGAGGAGCACGCGGCGCAACGGTTCGTGACACGAACCGTATCAGGAACCCACCAGGGGCAGGCCCAGCGCGGCCAGACGCTCCCGGACCATGACCTCCAGATCCTCGACCGAATCGGCCCGCCCGACCACGTCGCTGCGGCGCTCGTCCACCGGCTTGCCTGCCAGCTCGTCGGACCAGCCCCCGTAGCCCTTCAGCGCCACGATTGGCTTGCCGTGCATCCAGGCGAAGGCGATCTCGTTGAGCGTGCCCGAGGCTCCGCCGATGCTGATCACGAGGTCGGCGGCGAGCACGTTGGTCATGTTGCGCGCGTAGCCGATACCCGACGGGATCACGAAGTCGAGCCAGGCGTTGCCGGCATGCAGATCGTTGCCCGGCAGGATTCCGATGGTGGGAGCACCGGCCGAGCGCGCGCCACGGCAGACGGCCTGCATGATGCCCCCGCCGCCGCCGGTGATCACGGTGCAGCCGAGGCGTCCCAGCAGCTCGCCGACGCGTGTTGCGGCCTCCTGGGCCTTGGGCCCGGCGTCGTAGTTTCCGATGACGGTGACCTGGGGACGGCGGCGTGCGCGGGAGGGGTCTTCGTTCATGCCCCGGCTGTGCGACGGGGCCGGGCGGGGGTCAACGGTTGCCTACTGCTTGTCCGGCTCCTGCATTCCGTACCACTCCGCGGTGTCCGCCGCGGCGTCGTCCGGCATCCCATAGTAGTCCACGTTCGCGTCGTCGTCGGGCGCATCCACGCCATACGCCGCATCCGTAGCGATACCGTACGCGTCGATCGCGATCGGAGGATCGTCCGGGGCATCCGTCGCGATGCCGTACGCGTCGACGGCGATCGGCGGGTCGTCGGGCGCGTCTTCGGGCACGCCGTAGTACGCCACGTTCGTGTCCGGCGTGTCGGCCGAGTCCTTGTCGGAGCCGGTCTCCGCGTCCCCGGCGTCCTGTGCGGGCGGGATGCCGTAGTAGGCCACGGTCTCGCCTTCGTCTTCGACGTCACCACCGCATCCGACCGCTGCAAGCAGCGCGGCAGGGGCGACCATCATCGGCACGTACTTCGCCTTCGAGCGCTTCGTGGCCTGCGCGGCGAGCGTCGCGACGCGGTGGTAGCAGAAGGGGTTGTCGCGGCCGCCTTCGCACGAGCGCATGCTCAGGCACCCGCCTCGGCAGACCTCGGCGTGGACGCACGTGCGGCAGAACCCGGCGAGATCGTCGAGCTGGAAGTTGCGGTTGTAGGCGAAGGCGCCCGGGCGCTCCCAGATGTCGCGCAGGGATTCCTTCTGCAGGTTGCCCTCGGTGGCGCGCGAGGACTGGATCGACAGGCACCCCTTCACGCCGCCGTCGGCCTCGATGCCGATGTGCCGCACGCCCGCGTAGCATCCGGCCCAGCACTTGTCGGGCGACTTGCGCGATGCGCGCAGGATCCTCTCGTAGGGGCCGTAGTAGCCCACGTTGTCCGCGATGCGGACGTCCACCTTCCCGCGTTGCACGATGCGCGCGAGGGCAGGCACGATTTCGAGCAGATCCTCCGGCTGGATCTGCACCTGACGGTCGTGCATGTTGCCCATGGCCGCACCGATCTGCAGCTGCCACACGAACACGCGCCCGGCGATGACGTCGTGCAGCTCCTCGAGCTGCCGGAAGTTGCCCTTGGTCACCGTGGTGATCGCGCCGATCGAGACCTTCTCCGCGGCACAGTCGTCGAGCAACTGCATCACGTTGCGGTACAGCCCCTTGCGCCCGCGCAGCGCGTCGTGCTCCTGCTCGAGACCGTCGAGGCTCACGCCGAAGTTGCACAGCCCGGAATCCTTCGCCTGACGAACGAAGTCGCGGCCCACGCGCACGGCGTTGGTGATCATGTTCATGCGCACGCCCAGGCGCGCGCCCTCCGAGGCCAGATCGGGCCACCACTCGCACATGGTCGGCTCGCCGCCGGACATGGTGACGCGCTCGCAGCCGAGGGCGGCCAGCTCGCCCACGACCTGGAGCATGCGTTCGCGGGGCATTTCGCTCTCGCGCGCGAGGCCTGCGCGGGAGCCGCAGTGGCCGCAGTGCAGGTTGCACCGGAGCGTGAGCTCCCAGGTGCAGGTCTTGGGGACGCGAGCGATTCGATCCACGATCTGGCGCATCGGAACCTCCCTTGGCCGCCCCGGGCGGTCGGCCCACGGACCCTGAGGATAGCACCAACGTTGCGGAAATCGGCGCCTCGGGACAGGCGTTCGGTTTTGTGCTACTCCGCGCGCCCATGCGCTGGTCCAGAGCCTTCATCCCCACGATCAAAGAAGCCCCCGCTGACGCCACCAACGCCAGCCACGTCATGCTCACCCGCGCCGGCTACGTCCGGCGCATCGGTGCCGGCATCTACGAGTATCTGCCCCTCGGCCTGCGCGTGCTGCACAAGGTCGAGCGCATCGTGCGCGAGGAGATGGACCGCGCCGGCGCCCAGGAAGTCCTCATGCCCGCCCTGCTGCCGTCGGATTACTTCCGCGAGACCGGGCGCTGGGACGTGTTCGGCGACAACCTGCTGCGCCTGCGCGATCGCAAGGGCGGTGACTATCACCTCGGCCCCACCCACGAGGAGATCATCACCGACATGGTGCGTCGGGAGATCCGCAGCTATCGCGATCTGCCCCGGAACCTGTACCAGATCCAGAACAAGTTCCGCGACGAGCCTCGCCCTCGCGGCGGGCTGCTGCGGTGCCGCGAGTTCGTGATGAAGGACGCGTACTCCTTCGACGTGGACGAGGCGGGAGCGGCAGCGAGCTACGAGCTGATGCGTCAGGCGTACACGCGGGTCTTCGACCGGATGAAGCTGCACTACCGCATGGTGCAGGCCGACTCGGGATCCATGGGCGGCTCGACCAGCGCGGAGTTCCAGGTGCTGGTGCAGTCCGGCGAGGACTTCCTGACCGCGTGCGACTCGTGCGGATATGCCGCCAACCTCGAGGTCGCACAGTGCCGCGAGCCCGCGGCCTCCGAGCCCTCGACCCCGACGCCAGCCTGCTCGAAGGTGTCCACTCCCAACGCCGGCACCATCGAGGAGGTCTCCACGTTCCTGAAGGCGTCGCCCGACCGCTTCCTCAAGAGCCTGCTCTACGCCGCCGGAGACGATGTCGTCCTCGCCGTCGTCCGCGGCGACCACGAGATCAACGAGATCAAGCTCGCCCGCGCCCTCGGTGTCGGCGAGGTCGCCCTCGCCACCGAAGAGCAGATCGTCAAGGCAACCGGCGCCAAGGTCGGCTTCGCAGGACCCGTCGGATTCAAGGGACGCGTGCTCATCGACCGCGACGCGGCCGTCGTCCACGCCGCCATCACCGGCGCCAACGAGACCGACTTCCACCTCGTCAACGTCGAGTTCAAGCGCGACTTCGACGCCCAGGTCGCCGATCTGCGGAGCGTGGTGGCCGGCGATGCCTGCCCCCGCTGCGCCAAGGGCAAGCTCGCAGTCTACCGCGGCATCGAGGCGGGCCACATCTTCATCCTCGGAACGCACTACAGCGCGAAGATGCGCGCCAACTTCTCCGACGAGAAGGGCGTCGAGAAGCCCATCATCATGGGCTGCTACGGCATCGGCGTCTCCCGGCTCGTGGCCACCACGGTCGAGCAGTTCAACGACGCCGACGGGATCCTGTGGCCGATGTCGATCGCGCCGTACCACGTGATCGTGGTCGGGCTTGGTCAGGACGCAGCGGTCACGGAGGCGTGCGAGAAGCTCGTGGCGGGACTCGAGGAGCGCGGGGTCGAGGTTCTCTTCGACGATCGCCCCGAGCGCCCTGGGGTGAAGTTCAAGGACGCGGACCTCATCGGGATTCCGCTGCGGGTGACCGTGGGCGCCAAGGGCCTCGCTGCCGGCGGCGTGGAGC
Organism: Myxococcota bacterium; assembly: GCA_022703255.1. Classification (GTDB taxonomy): domain Bacteria; phylum Myxococcota_A; class Polyangia; order Polyangiales; family Polyangiaceae; genus JACRCQ01. Next base: position 14,118 of record JAKLDZ010000053.1, read on the forward strand.
TCAAGCCGCGCACGGAGCGCGACCCGAAGAAGGCGGAGATCCTTCCCCTCGAGTCCGCTGCACAGCTCATCGCCGAGCGCGTCCGGGCGATGATGGCGTGACAGCCGCCGCTCCGAAGTAGTACAGCACACGGAACCCCGTGTCTTCAGAACCCGAGAAAATCCAGCCTTCGCCGCGCACCCGTGCCTACGTGCGCTGGGTACTGCGCTACGGCCGCGTCCTGTGGATCCTGGCGCTGCTGCTCGCGGTCCCCGCCGTGTGGCGCACGGCGCACCTTTACATGACCCTGCGCAGCGACCTCGAGAGCCTGCTCCCTCCCCACGCCCCGAGCGTCGTCGCCCTCGAAGAGCTCCGCGCACGCACGCCGGGCATCAATACCCTCGGCGTCGTCGTCGACACCGTCACCGCCGACAACCTCCCCGCCGGCGAGAAGTTCCTCGATGATCTCGCCGCCCGCGTGCGCGCCTATCCCCCTGACCTCGTCAACGGCGTGCGCACCGGCATCGCAGAGGAGAGGAAGTTCGTCGAGGATCACGCGCCTCTGTATGCGGAGCTCGCGGATCTCGAGACCGTGCGCAAGCGCATCGAGGAGCGGCGCGACTACGAGTCGGCCAAGGCAGCGGAGGTGGACTTCGACGACGAGCCGCCGCCGCCTCTCGACTTCTCGGACATCGAGAAGCGATACAAGGAAAAGCAGGGCGCTTCCGAACGCTTCCCGAACGACCGCTACTCCAGCGCCAAGGAGCATGCCTCGATCATGCTCGTCGAGATTGGCGGCTACTCCACCGGGATCGCGCGCTCCCAGGCTCTCCTCGATCGGGTGCGAGCCGACGTCGCGGCCCTCGGCGGCCCGGAGAAGTACGCCCCTGGCATGCGCATCGGCTTTGCCGGCGACCCGGCCATCAGCACCGAGGAGCTCTCCGCCCTCGAAGGCGACCTCACCTTCTCCAGCCTCGTCGTCGTCGGCTTCGTCGTCCTCGTGCTCCTCGCCTACTACCAGTGGTGGAAGGCCGTCCCCGTCATCGTCCTCCCGCTGCTCATCTCCGTCGCCTACTCCTTCTCCATCGCCGGCTTCGCCGGAGTCGACTACCTCAACTCCAATACCGCCTTCCTCGGCAGCATCATCGTCGGCAACGGCATCAACTTCGGCATCATCCTCGTCGCTCGCTACGTCGAGGAACGACGACACGGATGCCCCGTCGAGGAGGCGATCGCCATCGCAGTGCACGGCACGCGCGTGGGCACGATCACGGCCGCGGCTGCCGCGGGAATTGCCTACGGATCGCTGCTGATCACGCAGTTCCGCGGCTTCTGGCAGTTCGGTGCCATCGGCGGCATCGGCATGCTGGTGTGCTGGGGCGTGACCTTCGTGCTCATCCCGCCGTTGCTGCGCTGGTTCGATCACTCCGATGCCCTCGGACCCAAGCTCATCACACCGCACGGTTGGTCGCTCACCGGCCAGCTCGCCAGGATCGTGGACCGCTTCCCGGCCCCCATCCTCGGCATTGCGCTCGCCGTCTCCCTCGCAGCCGTCGTAGGCAGCCGCTCCTTCGGTCCAGAGCGCATGGAGACCGACTTCTCCAAGATGCGACGCTCGGACACGTGGCAGACCGGCGAAGGCTACTGGGGACGGCGCATGGACGCGGTGCTCGGGCGGTACCTGACCCCGGTGGTGATCCTGACCGACAACGCGGATCAGACCCGCAAGATCGCGGCGGCTCTGCGGGAGGAAGCGAAGACCGACCCCGTTCTGATGCAGCTCGTGGACTCGGTCCGCACCGTCGAAGACGTCCTGCCGAGTCAGCAGGAAGCCAAGCTCGAGCAGGTCAAGGCCGTTCGCGAGATCATCACGCCCAACATTCGCGCCAAGATCCCCAAGGATCGCCGGGAGCTGGTGGATCGTCTGCTGGGCGAGGGGGCGTTGAAACCGATCGAGCCCGCGCAGCTCCCGCCCACTTTCGTGCTCGCCATGCGGGAGCGCGACGGAACCCTGGATCGCGCGGTGCTCGTGTATCCCAAGCCCACGGGCGCCACCTGGCAGGGCAAGCTGCTCATCAGCTTCGCCGGAAAGCTGCGATCCGTGGTGGAGCGCTTCCCCACCGCAGAGGGGCGCGTGGCAAGGGTCGCCGGGTCCGCGCCCCTGTCGGCGGACCTGACCGAGTCGATGGGGCGCGACGGTCCCCGGGCGACCTGGGTCGCCCTCGCCGGCGTGCTCGTCCTCGTCCTGCTCACCTTCCGGTTCACGCGGGAGACCGTGCTGATCGTCGGTTCGATCTTCGTCGGCGTGCTCTGGCTGATCTGGTGCACGATCTTGTTCGACGTACGAATCAACTTCGCGAACTTCATCGGTTTCCCGATCACGTTCGGGATTGGCGTGGACTACGCCGTGAACGTGATGTGGCGCTACAGGCTCGACGGTGGTCGCGATGTGATTGGGGCGGTGCGATCGACGGGCGGTGCGGTGGGGCTGTGCTCCCTGACGACGATCATCGGTTACTCGTCGCTGCTCCTCGCCAAGAACCAGGCGCTGTTCTCCTTCGGGATCGTCGCCGTGATTGGCGAGTTCACCTGTCTCGCCACGGCGGTGATCGTGCTGCCGGCGATCCTGCTCGCGATCGACAGGCGCAAGCGCGCCGCGCCGAAGCCGGCCCCTACGCAGTGACGTCTCCTTCCTGGGAGGGTACAATGACGGAACGATGAAGCGTATCCGTAGGGTGCTCTTGCTGGTTGCCGGGTGTGCCTGCGCGAGCTGCGGAGGCGAGGCCTTCCATGCCGCCGAGTCGCAACCGCCGTCGGATGCCGGCACGGACACCCTGTCGGACGCTTCGATCGACGCAAAGCCCGACGCAGCGTCGGACGCGAGCCCCGAGGCTGCCGAGGATGCGGTGTCCGAGCCCGTTGCCGATGTGGTGACCGAGAGCGTCATCGACGTTGTGTCCGAGAGCGTCGCGGACGTGGTAGCCGATCAAGTCGTAGCCGACGTGCCTCCGGCCGACGTGGTCGAGGACTCTTGGGTGGAGGGAGGATGCGGCACGGGCGACACGCAGTCGTGCTACGACGGGCCGAGCTCCACGCAAGGCGTGGGGGTTTGTCACGGTGGGCTTTCGACGTGCGCGGCGGGGGTTTGGGGATCGTGCGAAGGACAGGTGGTTCCGGGAGTCGAGGTTTGCGACGCGATCGACAACGACTGTGACGGGACGATCGACCAGGGGTGTGATTGCGTGACGGGGGCGCAGCAGGATTGCGGGACGGACGAGGGGGAGTGCGTTGCGGGGGTACAGACGTGTGACGGCGCGGGGCATTGGGGCGCGTGTCAGGGGGCGGTGGGTCCCGCCGCCGAGGCATGCGACACCAAGGACAACGACTGCAACGGTATCGCGGACGACGGGATAGCCACGCCGCCGTGCTACACGGGGCTGGCCTCCACTCGCGGGATCGGGCAGTGCAAGGACGGCACCCTGCAGTGTGTGACTGGCCAGCAGATCTGTGCGAACCAGGTCCTTCCGAGTACGGACGAGTGCGGCAACGGGATCGACGAGGACTGCAACGGTTCGGACCTGCTGTGCCCGGTGTGCAATGAAACACAGCCCGTCCAGTTTCCGGCCGGGTGCGGATCGAACTGCCTGGATGTCACCGTCGATCCGGATTGCGACGGCTTGCGCGGGGGCGATCCGAAGGCGAGCTGCAACACGCTGATGTTCTTCGACGGATTCTCTGCGGCGCCGAAACCGCCATCCTGGTCCTTTGGAGGCACCCACGACTGGGAATGTGGGTGGCTGAAGCTGCAACCGCCGTCGGGCTCTGCATCGATCCAGGATCCGAGCTCCACTCCCACTCCCGACAACATCGTCGAGGCGCGCGTGAGGTTCGGCGCCGCAGTCGCGGGAGACTGGGCCGTCGGGATCAAGGCGGCCGTCACCGCGGGGCAGGCGCGCACTTGCGAGATCTGGAAGAACAAGGACTGGACCTCCGGCAGCGTCGGGTTGCACATGGTGCTCGCCTCGACGGGCGGCAGCAGCGGATACATGGCGCCTGCCAACCTGGATGGAGGCGTGGGGAAGGTGTACGTGCTGCGCGTCATGGGCAGCGGAAGCTCGCACACCTGCTCGGTGCTCGACGAGGCCGGGACCACGGTGATCGCGACGGCCACCGGCACTCTCGGCTTCTCTTCGGCGGGGTCGGTGATGGTCTACGCCACCACGCGCGAGGCGCACGTGGACTACGTGAGCGTGTACGGCTTGTAGGCAGATCTCCCCGCTACTGCACGCGCGGCGTCGCTCGCACCTTCTCGCCGAACAGTCTTGCCGCGTTGTCGTCGGTGACGGCTGCGAGCTCCGTGGGGTCCATGCCACGCAAGCGTGCGAGGGCTTCCACGACGCGCGGCAGGTGGGCTGGGCGGACGTGGGGCGGCTCGACGATGTCCATGCCGATCGCAGGCGAATCGGTTTCCACCAGGATTCTGTCGAGGGGAGCCGCGCGAGCGACGCGGTGCAGGCGCCTGGCGCGATCGCGCGTGATGGCGCCACCGATGCCGAGATAGAAGCCCGCGTCGAGGAACGGACGGAGTTGCTCCCACGACCCCGAGTACGCGTGCAGCGCCCCGCGCACGCCCGGGTGATTGCGCAGGGCGGAAAGGACCGCGTCGATCGCCTTGCGGCTGTGGACCGTGACGGGCAGATCGAGCCGTCGCGCGAGCTGGAGCTGCGCGTCGAGCACATGCATCTGCCGATCGAGCGAGAGCATCGGGGTGTCGCCCCACAGGTCGAGTCCGAGCTCGCCGACGACATCGGGGCGCTGGCGTTCGATGAGCTCGAGGATCGGTGCGACGTCCTGGTGAGCGAACCAGGGGTGGAGGCCGAGGGCGATGGGGAGATCGGGGACGCGCGTGCGCAGGGCAATCACGGCGGCATTGGAGGGGGGGTCGTAGCCGCAGGTGAGCACGGAGCGCACGCCGGCCGACTGGGCGGACAGGAGGCCGCCCAGGGGGTCATCGAGGTCGGTGAGGTGGCAGTGGGAGTCGAACACGGCAGGAGCTTGGAGGTTCAAGCCCCTGCGTGCGGGGCGGGGGTCATTCGGGGATCTGGTTGGTGGCGCAGTCCCATGCGACGCCGCGGGGGACGCCGTCTCCGATGGCCATCAGGATGAACGGCGGAGTGTGCGGCGACATCGAGTCGACGTCGGAGGGGAAGTAGTAGCCGGCGACGGGGACCTTGGCATCGACGTCGGCGGAGGAGGGATCCATGGGATCGGACTTCTCGACGACGCCCTTGGTGAACCAGCACATCTGGCGGAGTTCCTTGTCGTAGTCCGCCGGGGTGGGTTTCATGTACTCGCCATCGGGGATGTTGGCGCGCTGGTTCGCGTCGGTCGTCTCGATCGGGCCCTTGAAGACCTCCCGGTAGTCGAGCTTGGCCTGAGCGGTCAGCAGCGACTTGACCTGCGTGTCGTCGATGCCGGCCAGGGACTCCGTGTTGGGCTCGAATCCGACCAGGGACGCGGCCTTGTCCTGACCCATCGCTTCGTTGATGTCGTAGACCTGCCACTGGTCGCGATGAACGTCCTCGAACATGCGCGCGTAGAGCGGGGTCCAGTTCCAGTACACGGCGCCGATCGACGTCTTGTAGGGAACCGGGTTCTGGGGGTCCTGCTCGTTGCGCCAACCGTACTGGTTGTCGTTGGCGATGACCCACACGTTGCGCTTCGTGGTGCCGTCGGCCTTGTAGATCGGACCGGCCTTGCTCTCCACGTAGACGCCCGGACGCTGGTTGTCGGACTGGTGACCGATGACCGAGGCGCCGCCGTCGATGAGCAGCGCCGTGGCGTACTCTTCGGCGAACAGCTTCTGCTCCGCAGCGCCGGCTCCAGCGAACTTGGGCGTGTACGAGAAGGTCGGCGCGCTATGCCAGTCGTACCAGAAGCCGGTCCAGCGGATCTCGACCTGGATCTGGGGATCGACGCTTCGGGCGCCGAGGATCCAGGCGTTGAGGTGGCGGACGACTTCGGGCGTGATGTAGGAGCCGATGAAGCCGAGGCGCTTGTTCTCGTCGACGATGCCCGCGGAGATCTTGCCGGCGACATACCAGGCCTGCTCGAGGTGGGCGAAGTAGGCGCCGAGGTTGGGGGACTGCGGCCTGCCGGAGCAGACGAGGAACTTCACGTTCGGGTACTTGGCGGAGAGGGTCTTGGCCTGGTCGCGGTGGTCGAACGAGTTGAAGATGATGAGCTCGTTGCCGGCGGCGACCATCTTGTCGACCTCG
>JAKLDZ010000530.1 GCA_022703255.1 Myxococcota bacterium
CGCATGGTCGAGGAGCGACGCCACGTGCGCCACAAGGGGATCACGTCGTGGCAGTGGTGCGGCAAGAGCCTGGGGCGCATCCTGTTCGGGCTGTCCGGGAGCCTGTACCTCGCCGACGCTTCGGCCGGCACGGTGAAGAAGATCCCCGCGAGCTCCGCGGTGCGGCTCGGCACGCAGTGCTCCCATGACGGCGCGACGGTCGCCTACGTGCGCGATGGGGAGCTGCACGCGATGGACGTCGCGACCGGGACCGAGAGGAAGCTCACGACGGGGGCGACCGAGACGCGGACGCACGGGTTGGCGGAGTTCGTGGCGCAGGAGGAGATGGGGCGGCACGAAGGGTTCTTCTGGTCTCCGGACGACACGAAGATCGCGTGGCTCGAGGTGGACGAGAGCCAGGTCGCGGTGCGCACGCGTCATCGGATCCAGGCCGACGGGACCGAGACGGTGACGCAGCGGTACCCGGCAGCGGGTCAGAACAACGCGCGCGTGGCGTTGTTCGTCCTCGATGTGGCGTCGGGCAAGTCGGAGCCGATCGAGCTGCCGAAGCAGGACGGCTATGTCGCGCGGGTGGGATGGTTCTCCGACGGCGAGCCTTGGGTCCAGTGGCAGAGCCGGGATCAGAGGCGGCTCGTGCTGTCGGCGGGCACGGGGAAGGCGCGGCGCACGCTGCTCGAAGACACCGACGCGGACTGGGTCGAGCTCGACGATCACCTGCACGCATGCGGTGCGTCGGGATTCACCTGGAGCAGCGAGAAGTCGGGTACGAACCAGCTCTACCTGCACGACCGCAAGGGCGAATCCGCGGGAAAGAACATCGGCGCGTCCGCGGACCCGCTGACCGCGGTCGTGACGATCGATGAGTCGTGCTCACGAGGGCTCGTGTTGCGGGCCACGAATCGGGGACGCGAGCAGCATCTGTTCGAGATCGAGATCGGGAGCGGCAAGGAGCGGCAGATCACGCGAGAGCCGGGATGGCACGAGGTCGTGGCCGACGAGCAGGGGAGATGGCTGTTCGATCTGTACTCGGCGATCGGCCGTCCGATCGTGGGGCGGCTGCTGGATGCGAGCGGGCGCGCGGTGCAGCAGATCGACTCGGAGGTCCCGGCGGAGTTCGGCAGCGTGCGCTGGCCGGAGGCGCAGCTCGTGGAGGTGCGCGCGCAGGACGGGACGCCGCTCAACGGGGTGCTGCTGCCGCCGATGGAGAGCGAGCCCGGGCGGAAGTACCCGGTGGTGGTGTACGCCTACGGCGGTCCGTCGGCGCAGGTGGCCGCGAATCGGTGGAGCCGCGGGTGGCCGCTCAACGCGTGGCTCACGCAGCGCGGATTCGGCGTCTTCATGCTCGACAATCGGGGGTCGTCGAACCGGGAGCGCGCATTCACCCGCGCGATTCACTACCGCTTCGGCCAGGTGGAATACGCCGATCAGGTGAGCGGAGCGCACTTCCTGCGGACGATTCCGTGGGTGGACGGGGATCGCATCGGGATCTGGGGATGGAGCTACGGAGGGTATCTGAGCGCTCTGTCGATCCTGCGCGAGGGCAATCCATTCCGGGCTGCGGCGGCGGTTGCGCCGGTATCCGATTGGCGGCTGTACGACACGCACTACACGGAGCGGTACATGGGCCTGCCGCAGGAGCGCAGCGCGCTGTACGAGAAGGCGTCGCTGCTGCCCCTGGCGCAGGGGCTTCGCAAGCCGCTGCTCGTCGTGCACGGCATGGCCGACGACAACGTGCTGTTCGAGAACAGCGTGCGGCTCGTCGCCGCGCTGCAGGACAAGTCGATTCCCTTCGAGCTCATGGTGTATCCGGGGGGCGCCCACGGGCTCAAGGGGCGCGCCACGCAGTTGCACGTGTATCGGACCCTCGCGGCCTTCATGGAGCGCAACCTGGCCGCGAAGTGAGGGCGAACCTCAACGCACCGAGATGACGCCCTTGTCGAGCAGCATGCCCACGATGCGCAGCACGTCGTTGTGCGGCATCCCCGCGATGTCGAGCAGCTCCTCCAGCGTGGTGTACCCATCCATCAGCGACAGGATGAACCCCGCGCGGTGATCCAGCGCCAACCACTGGATGTTCTCGTCGGTCATGATCACCACGGGCACGCGATCCAGATCGCCGATGCGCGACATCACCGCCTGCTCGAGGATGCGATCGCACGTGTCGAGGTAATGCGTGGCCCCGCGGTGCCCGGGCTGCAGGCGGAGAGCCTCGAGAGCGCAACGACGCGCAGCGTCGAAGCTGCCCGCCGAAAACGCCGCCTTCATGCGCGCAAGCAGAGCGTCGAGCGCCTCCTGCTCCTCTGTTGGCGGAGCCGAGCTCCGCGCGCTCGGACGGTGAAGCACCGGCACCGAGGGGTACCTCTTGGTGCCCTGGGCGATCGCCTTCGGCGAAGGGGGAGCAGGACGGGTGATTTCCCGAAGGTCGAGGTCCCGGGCGATGTCGTTGGCTCCGCGGGACGCTGGCGCGGGATCGGTCCTCGCATCGCGGAGGCGCGAGGAAGCGGGGATGGGATCAATCGGGGTGAGGCGCGGGCCAGGGGCCTGCAAGGGAGGCGGCTCGGTGGAAATCGAGCCGATGACTCGCTCGCGGCTCGCAGGGTCCGCGTACTTCTCCTTCGGCCCGCTGCGGGGCGCCGCCGTGGGCGCCGTGCCGACCGGGTGCACGCCGGAATCCTCGTCGGTCCCGGGCGGGGGGAGCGACGGGGCGAGAGCCGGGCGGGGAGGTGGGCTCAGCGTGTTCCGCATGACGGTCCGATGGGGTGGCAAGCCACCATTCCTCAAGCTACTGGACCGGTGCGTGATGTGCAAGGGTTGCACAACCGCGGCAGGACGTTTCTTGCTGTCAATCCGCCTGGACAATGCCTTCCGTTTCAGTCTCTGTTATGGATAAGCGAATATAGGCGGAGCGATCGGCGCGCGGCGATTGCTGCCGTCTCCGAGCCACTTGCCGCCTCTCGGGCGATATACCCACGTGCCCTGGTCCTTCCCCCAACCATGGTTCAGCACTTGATTGAGTCGCGGAATGATGTGCTGGTTGTAGCCCACCGCGTTCCAGTTGGGAGAGTGGAGAATCTGGTCGGCGAACCACTTCGGCACATCGCGATCGACGTGACCCAGGACCATGCCGGGATCGCCTCCGACCGTGTCGACGACGTAGACGCCGTAGTCACGGACGACGCGAGCGACCATCTTCTCGGCGTGGAGCTGGTACTCGTTGTTGACGGCAAGCCAACCATAGAAGCTGCTGTTGGGCTTCACCGGTCTCATCCGTGCGGTTGCGCCCGTGTTCCCGTCCTCGAAGGTCGCGTCCTTCGCATGAACATCAGATATCGCATGACGGACTCCTCGACCATTGGGGGGGTCACCACAGATCCCGGTACTTCGCGGCCGCCTGCGGCTGCAGCGTGTCGGGCCACAGCTCGAAGTTGTCCCACTGATTGAAGAGCACTTCGTATTCCACCTAGCCGGGGCCCGTGCCGCCGTGCGCCGTGAGCCACGCGTGGAAGGCCTCCATGTAACCCGGCGAGTCTCCCCCTCCTCCGCCGTCCTTGTCCACCGCGGTCGAGCCCCACTCGCAAATGGCCAGAGGGAGCCCCTTCTGTTCGGCGAACTGACGCCAGGTGTCCAGCCCGTGCGGCGCGCCGTTCGGACCGGTCTTGTCCAGCCTCGCCGCGAACTCGTCGGCCGTGTACGCGAAAGGCCACCAGTTGTACGAGTCCACGCCCACAACGTCCACGTACTGC
>JAKLDZ010000531.1 GCA_022703255.1 Myxococcota bacterium
GAACCGCACCCCATGGCGGTGTTCGGCGGCGTCGCGGTAGCGCTGGAACGATTTGCCGAAGGTGCGCATGTCCATGTAGAAGACGGCCGCGTCGAGATCGCTGGCGGACCGGGTTTTGGCGAGCAGCGCTTCCTTGATCGACACCACGATCACGTCGCCGAGCGCTGCATACTTGCGGCGGGACCCTCCCAGCACCTTGATGCACTGCACCTTCCGGGCGCCGGAGTTGTCTGCCACATCGAGCATCGTGCGCATCTGGATCATGGCATCACCTCACTCGGTCACGGCGCGCTGGACGATGCGTTCGACCTTCCAACGCTTGTCGCGCGAAAGCGGACGATGCTCGATGATCTCGACGCGATCGCCAACCTTGCACTCGTTGTTCTCGTCGTGCGCCTTGTACCGGGCCCGAGTCCGCACGTACTTCTTGTACACCGCGTGCGGAGAGTAGCGAACCACCTCCACCACCACGGTCTTGTCCATCTTGTCGCTCGTCACGCGCCCCGTCAGCTTGCGCTTGAACCGACGCGCCTGCTCCGGCGCCGCAGCCTGGGTCGTCTGCTCGTCAGCCATGACTACCTCGCCTCGTTCCCGGCTACACGCTCACGCGCGTCCAGGATCGTGTGCACGCGCGCGATGTCGCGGCGGGTCTTGCGAACCAGGCTCGTGTCATCCAGCCGGTTCGTGAAGTTCTTCATGCGGTACTGGAACAGATCCGTGCTCAGCTGCTTGACCAGCTGCCGCAGATCTTCCGTCGAACGCTCGGTCAGATCCTTCGCCTTCATTGGATCACCCCGCGGACCACGAACTTGCAGCCAAGAGGAAGCTTGTGTGCCGCCAGACGGAACGCCTCGCGCGCCATCGCTTCGGTCACACCCGCGATCTCGTACATCACGCGTCCCGGATGGATCGACGCAGCCCACTCTTCCGGTGCGCCCTTTCCTCCACCCATGCGGACCTCGAGAGGCTTCGAGGTCACGGGACGGTCGGGGAAGATACGGATCCAGAGGGTGCCTTCGCGCTTGACGTGTCGCGTGATCGCCATACGCGCGGCCTCGATCTGACGCGCCGTCAGCTTGCCGGGCTCCACCGCCTGCAGGCCGTAGTCACCGAAGGAGACGTCGCTGCCCTTGTACGCCAGGCCGCGCACGCGCCCCTTCTGCATCTTGCGGTACTTGGTTCTCTTCGGGGAAAGCATCGCTTCTCTCCACCACTCACGCCGGGATCCGCCGCGCCTTGCGCTGCAGAACCTCGCCCTTGAACACCCAGACCTTCACGCCAATCACGCCGTAGGTCGTCTTCGCTTCCGCCAGCCCGAACTCGATGTCCGCTCGCAGCGTGTGCAGCGGCACCCGCCCCTCACGGTACATCTCGACCCGGCTCATCTCGCTTCCGCCCAGACGCCCAGCGCACCGCACGCGGATGCCCTTGGCCCCGAACTTCATCGCCGTCGAGACGGCCTTCTTCATCGCGCGACGGAACGCAACCCGACGCTCCAGCTGCGTCGCGATGTTCTCCGCGACCAGCTGCGCGTTCGTCTCCGCCTTGCGCACTTCCTGCACGTCGATGAAGACTTCGTTGTCCGTGAACGCCTGCACGCCGGGGAACTTCGTCTCCCCCTTCTGTGCCGTCCCCAGGTTCCCGACCTTGAGCGTCTCGATTCCCTTGCCGCCCTTGCCGATCACCATCCCGGGGCGCGCGGTGAACACGATCACCTTCGCCTTGTTCGCCGCACGCTCGATCTCCACGCCCGCAATGTTCGCGTTGTAGAGATAGTCCTTCACCGCACGCTTGATGCGGATGTCCTCATGCAGCCACTTCGCATACGCCTTGTCCTCGTACCACTTCGAGGTCCACGTCTTGATGACGCCAAGGCGAAAGCCATACGGATGCGTCTTCTGTCCCATCGGATTCCTCAGCGCTCGTCGAGTTCAATCTGGATGTGGCTCACACCCTTGACGATCTTGGTGGCCCTTCCCATCGCGCGGGGACGCCACCGCCTCATGTTCCGGTTCGGTCCCTTGTCCACCGTGATCCGGCTCACGAACAGCGAGTCCACGTCCGCGTCCGGCGACAACTGCCGGGCGTTCGCAATCGCGCTCTCGATGACCTTCTTGACGATCGGGGCCGCCGACTTCCGCAGATACTCCAGAACCTGGAGCGCCTCTCCAGCGTCCTTGCCGCGTACCAGATCGGCGACGACCCTCGCCTTGCGCGGACTGATCCGCGCGTACATCGCACTCGCCTTGCTAATCATCGGGCATCCTCTTCGGCGTCCGTCGTTCGCACGAGGAACGGACCCGCCGCCGGTTTCCCGTTCCCCCTGCGCCGGTCTTTGTTCGGTCTTGCGCAGGGTTCCCGGGGACGTGAGTCCTTCGCGCGCCGTTACGGCTCGCCTTCGCTTCCCCACTCAGGTGGGGTCGGAAGATTGGGAGCGCGCTTTGTAGCAAGCGGCACAACCCCAAGCAACCCCTTTTTCTCGCCCCCGCGTCGATCGTCGTTTTCGAGCCATTTGTCCCTCCCAAATCGCACGCGCGAGGAACCACGATCTCCTCGATGGTTCGTGTCACGAACCATCCGCTTGCCTCAACCCCGCTCCCCGAAAATCGACGTCCCCACCCGCACCATCGTCGCCCCCCTCGCTATCGCCACCTCGAAGTCGTGCGACATCCCCATCGACAACTCCGGCAGCACTTCCCGCCCACCCAACGCGTCCCGCAACCCACGCAGACGCTCGAAGTACTCCCCCGCCTCCTCCGCCTCCAGCTCGTACGGCGGCACCGTCATCAGCCCCACCAGCTCCAGCCCCCCTTGCCCCTTCACCACCTCCACCAGCTTCGCCGCTTCCCCCATCGTCACCCCGCTCTTCTGCTCCTCCCCTCCCACGTTCACCTCAATCAACACCCGCAATCGCTCCCCTCGCTCTCGCGCACGACGACTCAGCTCCGCAGCCAGCCGCTCGCTGTCCACCGTCTGCACCACCTGCACTACCGTCAGCACCTGCTTCACCTTGTTCGTCTGCAGATGCCCAATCATGTGCCACCGGATGCCCTCGAGCTCCCGCAGCTCCTGCGCCTTGCCCAACAGCTCCTGCACGTAGTTCTCGCCGAAGTCCCGCTGCCCTGCCTCCCACGCCTCCCGTACCGCTTGCGCCGGCTTCGACTTCGATACCGCAATCAGACGCACCTCCGCAGGATCCCGCCCCGCTCGCCGCGCCGCCTCTCGCACCCGCTCACGCACTCTCTCGAGCTGCTTGCCTATCACGCTCCGAACCATGGCCCCTTCCATCCCACCGCTCCCCCCCTCTCCGCAAGCCTTGGCCCCTCCCCTGCATCCCGCTACCATCCAATCCTGCATCGCCATTCCTTCACCCCAGAGGCCCGCCATGGCTCTCCGCTTCCTTCTCCCCCTGCTGCTCACCCTCGGCCTCGTCGCTTGCTCCCTCGACCCCCAGCCCGAACCCCCCATGGCCGAAGTCACCGGCTTCGGCGGCTCTGCCGGCTCCACTGCCCTCGACTCGGGCCCCGTCATGGACGCAGGCCGCGTCGATGCCAATGACGATGCCTTCGCCCCCTTCAGCGAGGCGGGCCCCTGCCCCGGTTGCGCCGAAGACGGCTGCGATGCCGGCGATCCGGATTGCGTCAACGCCAAGGACGATGCGGCGTGCGACGGCTCCGACCCGGACGGCCCGGACGCCGCCGCCGATGCCGAGAATGCCGACGCGTCCACACCCGATGCG
>JAKLDZ010000532.1 GCA_022703255.1 Myxococcota bacterium
CATCGGGTGAGACGGCATGACGCGGAGGGCGTAGGCGTGGGAACCGCTGCGGTTCGATCGGATCTCGCCGGAGAATCGGTACCTGTCTCCACCGAGGTGCTCGATGCAGCTCATGGCCGAACCCTGTCCCTCGCTGAGCTCGTGCCCGCCGTCGAGGCGCCCGTGGTACAGCTCCACGCGCACGTCGTCCGGGCTCAACCCGGCAAGCGACAACGTCGCCCGCACGACCAGCGGTGTGTCCACCGGGACCTCCGAGGCTCCGACCTCTGCGAGATCCACCACGCTCACGTGAGGCCACTGCTCGCGGACACGCAGCTTCCAATCGGTCAGCGCGCGCGCGCGGCTGAGACCGTCGGAGCTCAACGCGCGCCACCGCTCGATCGCCGGCACGAAGACGTTCTCCGCGTACTGCCGGGTCATGCGCACGGTGTTGAACATGGAGCCGGCAACCGCCATGGTCTTCTTCATCATCGCGATCCAGCGACGCGGGATCCGGTCGCGTCCGCGATCGTAGAAGGTGGGGACGATCTCGCCCTCGAGGAGCTGGTAGAGGGCCTGGGCCTCGACGTTGTCACCGTACTCGGTGTCCTCGTACTCCTCGCCGCGACCGACGGCCCAACCGACCTCCGGGGACCAGGCTTCCGCCCACCACCCGTCGAGCACGCTCGCGTTGATCGCGCCGTTGAAGGCGGCCTTCATTCCGCTGGTGCCCGAGGCCTCCTGGGGACGCCGCGGCGTGTTGAGCCACACGTCGACACCCGACACCAGGCGTCGCGCGATGCCCATGTCGTAGTCCTCGACGAAGACGATCTTGCCTCGGAAGGCGGGGAGGCGCGACACGTGCACGATCTGCCGGATCAGGTCCTTGCCCTTCTCGTCGTGCGGATGTGCCTTGCCCGCGAAGACGAACTGCACCGGGCGCTCCGGGTTGTTCAGCAGGCGCTCGAGGCGTTCCAGATCCTTCATCAGGAGCGTTGCCCGCTTGTAGGTCGCGAAGCGTCGCGCGAAGCCGATCGTCAACGCCTCCGGATCGAGGGCCTCAGCAGCGAACTGCTGCTCCGCCTTGCTCATCCCGCGCCGCTGCGCCGAGCCGACCAGACGGTTGCGACAGTAACGCACCAGCCGCATGCGCCGTCGCTCGTGCGCATGCCAGAGCTCCGCGTCCGGGATCTGCGAGGTCCGCTCCCACATCTTCGGGTCGTCGGCATCCTCACGCCACCGCGGGCCGAGGTAGCGCGACAGCAAGTCGCTGATCTCCGCCGAGGTCCACGAGCCCGCATGCACGCCGTTGGTGACATGCGAGATCGGAACCTCGTGCACCGGCACCTGCGGCCACAGGTCCGTCCACATCTTGCGGGACACCACGCCGTGCAGCTCGCTCACCGCGTTGTGCCAGCGCGACAGACGGATCGCCAACACCGGCATCGAGAACTTCGGCTCCCCGTGCACCGCGCTTCGCCCGATCGCCAGGAGCTGCTCGACCGAAAGCCCCGTCGCCTGCGAGAACGGCTCGAGATACCGGGCCACCAGCGCCAGATCGAACTGGTCGAGCCCCGCCGGAACCGGCGTGTGCGTCGTGAAGGCGTTGCCCGAAGAGCTCGCCTCGTACGCTACCTCGAAGGGCACGTTGTGCTGCTGCATCAGCCGGATGATCCGCTCCACCCCGAGGAACGCCGAGTGCCCCTCGTTCATGTGACAGACCGTCGGATTCATCCCGAGCGCAGCGAGAAGCCGGATGCCTCCGACACCGAGCAGGATCTCCTGCCGGACGCGGTGATCGTTGTCGCCGCCGTACAGCGCGTTGGTGATCTTGCGATCCTCTTCCGAGTTCGCAGGCAGGTTGCTGTCCAGAAGGAACAGCTGCACGCGGCCGACCTGGACCTTCCACGCCTCGACCACCACGTTGCGGCCAGGGTAGGGGACCTCGATCTGCACACGCTTGCCGTCGGAATCCACCACCGGAGACACCGGCAGGTCCGCCCAGTCGTTGAGCGGATAGCGCTCCATCTGCCAGCCGTCGTCGTTCAACACCTGACGGAAGTAGCCCTCCGCGTACGCAATCCCGATCCCGACCACGGGGATGTCGAGATCGCTCGCCGTCTTGAGCGTGTCACCCGCGAGCACGCCCAGACCGCCCGAGTACACCGGCACGCACTCGTGGAGACCGAACTCCATCGAGAAGTAGGCAACCAGCTCATGACGCTGGTCCGGATGCGCCGTGCGGAACCATCCCTCGCGCGCCATGTAGCGCTCGAACGCGTTGTACCGCGCCTCAAGCGCCGTCAGATACGCGTCGTCCCGCGCGAACTCGTCGAGACGGTGCTGCGGGATCTGGGCCAGCAGCGCCACGGGGTTCTGGTGAAGGCTCTCCCACAGGTCCGGATCGAGGATCTCGAACAGCTCCCGGGCATCGTGGTTCCACGTCCACCAGAGGTTGTAAGCGAGCGTACGCAGCCGCTCCAGAGGCTGGGGCAGGCGGGGCACTACGGTGAATCTACGAAGAGTCGGCATGGCGGCGGAGCATAGTCGAGACCGCCTCGCAGGAAAGCCCGATCGATGGGCGACGGTGCGATTCTGGATCCGCTATCGAGACACGGTCACGCGACCGCGTCCGCCCCGGCTGCTGCCGCCGGATGCTCCGAACGCCGCTGCGCGTTCTGGTTCACCTTCACGCTCACTACCCGCGATACTCCCGGCTCTTGCATCGTCACGCCGTACATCACGTCCACCATCTGCATCGTGCGCTTGATGTGCGTGATGACGATGAACTGCGAGCGATCCGTCATGCCCCTCACGGCTTCGGCGAACCTGCTGACGTTCGCCTCGTCGAGCGGAGCGTCGACCTCGTCGAGCACGCAGAACGGCGACGGCTTGCACTGGAAGATCGCGAAGATCAGTGAGACGGCCGTCAGGGCCTTCTCGCCTCCGCTGAGCAGCTCGATCGACGACACCTTCTTGCCCGGAGGCTGGGCCTGGATCTCCACGCCGGTCTCCAGCAGATCGTCGGGGTTCGTCAACACGAGCTGCGCCTGGCCTCCCCGGAACATCCGCGGGAACAAGGCCTTGAACTGGGCGTTCACCGCATCGAACGTCTCCCGGAACAATCGCTTCGACTCACGATTCATCTGCTGGATCGCGTGCTCCAGATCCTGCAACGCCTTCTCGAGATCGTTCTTCTGCGTGCTGTAGAACTGGAACCGCTCCGTCGTCTTCTCGTACTCCGACATCGCATCCAGATTCACCGGCCCGATCCTCTCGATCAGGTTGGCCAGCTCCTGGATCCTCGCCCGATGGTCCGCGTCGGGCGCCGCACGCATGTGATAGTCGCCCACGACCCGC
This sequence comes from Myxococcota bacterium, assembly GCA_022703255.1. Lineage (GTDB taxonomy): Bacteria > Myxococcota_A > Polyangia > Polyangiales > Polyangiaceae > JACRCQ01. Next base: position 3,340 of record JAKLDZ010000532.1, read on the forward strand.
TGCAGACGCAGGCCGCGGAACTTCTCCGCGATGCCCGCCAGCAGGTGCTCGCGCTCCAGGTCGAGCCGCTGCAACGCCATCTCGTGGGCGCGCGCCTTCGCCGCGGCCTCCTCGAGCTCGGTGCGGATCAGCTTGATTTCGGCTTCGTGCACGCTGAGCGTGTTGCGGACGTCGTCGAGCGCCTTGCGGCGCTTCTCGAACTCGAGCTTCGCGTCCGATGCGGCCGATACCGCCTCGTGCTGGTGCTCCCGCAGGCGCATCAGCTGGGCCGCCACCTCGCCCTGGCCCCTGGCGCAGTCGACGGCTTCCTTGCCCAGTTGAGCGGCGCGAGTCGACAGCTCGTCAATCGAGCGCGCCAGCCGATCGCCCGTCTGTTTCGCCGAGGCGCTCTGCT
>JAKLDZ010000533.1 GCA_022703255.1 Myxococcota bacterium
GCCCGCTGTGGCCGGGCACGAACGCTTGCAGCGCGCGCGCGAAGTCCGCGGCGGTCTGGTAGCGGTCCTCCGGCTTCTTCTCCAACGCCTTCGCGATCGCCTGCCCCAGCCCCGGCGGGAACTGCTTGTCCGGCACGCGGCCGTCGAGATCGAGCGGCCTGGTCACGACATGATGCTGGATGTACTCCATCGGCGTGCGCGCATCGAAGGGGAGCTTGCCGGTCAACGCTTCGTAGAGGATCACGGCGAGCGAGTAGATGTCACTGCGCGCGTCGAGGATTTTCCCTTGGGCCTGCTCGGGCGACATGAACTCGGGGGTGCCGAAGACCATGCCCTCCTGGGTGAGGATGATGGATCCCGGACGCATCTCGCGCTCGGTCACCTTGGCGAGACCGAAGTCGAGCACCTTGGGGAAGTCCTCGATGCCTCCCTGGTTGCACAGGAAGATGTTCTCGGGCTTCAGATCGCGATGGACGATCCCCTTCTGATGCGCTTCCTCCAAGGCGCCGCACACGTGCACCAGGATCGGCAGCGCCTTGTCCCACGCGATGGGACCGTCCTTGCGCACCGTCTGATGAAGATTCCGGCCCTCGAGGAACTCCATCACGATGTACAAGGAGCCGTCCTCGAGCTCTCCGTACAAGAACACCTTCACCGTGTTCGGGTGGTTCAGGTGGCTCATCGCCCGCGCCTCCCGCCGGAAACGGGAGACCAGGTCCTTGCGGTTGGCGAGCTTCGGGTGGAGGATCTTCACCGCCACCGTGCGATTCATCTGCGGCTGCGACGCCTTGTACACGGCGCCCATGCCCCCCGACCCAATCTTCTGGAGGATGTGGAACTGACCATCCAGGATGTCGCGTCCGATGAACGGGTCGGCTGGGCGCATCTCAGCAACCTCGACAGCGCTCGATGTGTTGGAGGGAGAGAAGAAGAACCATGAACGAATCCAACACCCGGAGTGCCAGCAGCTCAAAGCGTGACCCCGGCAGCCCGCAGGCAGCGCCAGGAACGGACCGCATCATAGACTCCCCGCTGCTGTCTGCCTCGGGATTTCGCCATGCCTTCTTCTCCCGTCAGGGGGGCGTCAGCGCCCCGCCCTACGATTCGTTGAATTTCTCCATGACCGTCGGGGACCGGGAACCCGACGTCGCCGCCAACCTCGCCCGCGCCGCCTCCGACCTGCTCTGCCTCCCCCACCACATCGTGTTCCTCCACCAGGTCCACGGCGTCGATTGCCACATCGTCCATCACCCGAACGATTCCCCCTCCATCCGAAGCCGCTCCGGCGATGCCGTCCTCTCCCGCCACCCCGATGTCGCATGCGCCGTCCGCTTCGCCGACTGCGCCCCCATCCTCATCGGCGACCTGCGCTCCGGCGCCGTCGCTGCCGTGCACAGCGGCTGGCGTGGAACCCTCCTCGATATCGCCTCCGTCGCACTCCATTCCCTCGAACGCCTCACCGGCGCGCCCCTCGACCCCGTGGCTGCGATCGGCCCCCACATCGAAGCCTGCTGCTTCGAGGTCGGCCACGACGTCGCCGCCCAGCTGCGAGCCGCCTCTCCCGATCCCGATATCCTGCGCACCGGCAAACGCGATCGCCCCCACGTCGATCTGCGCGCCATGATCCACGCGCAGCTCCTGCGCGCCGGCGTGAGCGAGGATCGGATCGACCACGTCCGAGGATGCACCGTGTGCGATCGCGAGCGGTTCTTCTCCTACCGTCGCGACGGCGAGCGCGGAGGACGTCATCTTGCGGCGATTGTTGCGCGACGTCAGCGGTGAGCGCGGTGGGCGCTACTGCGGCTTGACCAGCCAGTCGAGGCTTCCGCGGTTGTAGTCGGGAGGAGAGGGCTCCGGACGCGACAGCAGATAGGCCGCGGTCACACCCCCCGCGACCACGGCCGCAGCACCGCCCCAGAACCACCACTTCTGCGTGATCGCCTCGCGCTCCTGCGTCATCCTCGCCGTCAGGTTCGCCTTCTGTCCGGGAGTCAGCGTCAACGTCGCCTCGTACGTGGCATAGCCGCGCTTGAGGACCTGCACCCTGTACTTGCCCGCGGGACGCGCGATGTCGATCGGTGCAAGCCCCACGTCGCGACCGTCGATGGTCACCACGGCGCGAGCCTGATCGCTCTCGACGTGAATGCTCGCGGGCAGCTCGCTGAGCTTGATGGGGATCTGCTCGCGAGACTCGGCCGCGATGCTCTTGTTGAGCAGCACGTTGGCGTGGCCGGGGAACGACGCAGTGAACAGGTGCGCGCCAGGATCGATGATCACTTCGAAGGAAGGCTGCGGAGGCGTCGTGCCCTCGCCCGCAGGCGCGACTCCCGCCACCAGCAACTTCGGGTCACCCTGCTTCAGAGGCACCAGCGGACGACCGTCGATCGCCAGCCGCGTGGTCGGCGGGTCGAGCACGATCTTCACGCGTGCGAGCTGCTTGTCGAGCTCGGCGACGTAGGTACGCGCCTCCTCGGCCTGCGCCTGAGGCATCTGGTCCGCCTGCTCCAGAGCGCGTTCGAACGACGCCTTCGCGAGCACGTAGCGTCCGAGCGCCCGCTGGCAGTAGCCGATGTTGAACACGGCCACGGGCGAAGGCTTGATGGCGTTGGCCTTCTCGAAGAACTGCAGCGCCTCGGACCACTGGCTCGCCTTGACTGCAGCGATGCCCTTCAGGAACTCGTCGCGCGCCTGCGCGGTCACGTCGTCGAGCTTCGAAGACTCGTCCTTCTTGGCCGGCTTGGCGGCGGAGTCGTGCGGCCAGATGAGCATCAGGCCGAGGACCGACAGGGCAACGGCACGCAAGCGCATGGGAAGCCTTCCAGTTGAACAGGGGCAGCGTACCCTGGATCGAAGGACAAAGGAATTGCTGCGACGGGTGGGGCAGGGGAGACGGCCGCGGACCGGGGAACAGGACGGGGGAATCCCTGGAGCCCGATGCGGGCCGGCGTCAGAGGATCAGTTCTGGGGGAAGAAGGGGAGGAGGAGCGGAGAGGTCAGTTGCAGCTGCACTCGGTGTGCTTCTTCGCCTCTTCGACGCACAGGTCGTCCCAGTCGGTCGTGCAGCAGTAGTCGTCGGCGGTGCAGACCGCGGTCGCGCAGGGCGAGCAGTCGGCCTTGAGCGGGCCACCCATCTCGCACTCGGGGTGCGCGCAGCCCCCGGCGCAGGCCGCAGCGCACTTCGGCTCCGCCTTGGCCGCGTCTACGCAGTAGCTGTCCCAGTCGCCGCTGGTGGTGTTGCAGCAGAACGCGTCGGTGGTGCAGACAGCGGCAACGCAGTCGCTGCAGAGCTTGTCGAGAGCCTTGCCGGCGGTGCAGGGGTCGTGCTCGCACTTGTTCGTGGTGCCGCCGCAGCCGCCCGCGCAGTACTGCTCGACCTCGCTGACGCACACCGAGTCCCACTCGTCGGAGCAGCAGAAGGCGTCGTTGGTGCAGACGGCCTTGGCGCAGTCGCCGCACTTGGGGTCGAGGGCGGTGCCGGCGGTGCAGACGTCGTGGTCGCAGTTGCCGCTGCCCGTGGAGCCGCCGGTGGCGCAAGCGGTGAACGGATTCGCGCAGGGGATGCAGGCGCCGTAGCCGGCCGCGACGGGCTGGCAGAAGAAGTTGAGGTTGTGCTCGGCGATGTCGCCGTAGAGCATGTCGATCAGCACGGCCGCCGCGACCTGCGCGAGGGGCTCACCCTTGAAGAGGTCGGAGAACAAGGGGTCGATGCCGATGGGC
>JAKLDZ010000534.1 GCA_022703255.1 Myxococcota bacterium
ATCGATGCGCCAGTGGAGGGAGCCATCGCCACCGCCGGTGTCGAGAGCGGCGGCGCGGCAGGAAGGCAGAGCGTCGTCGGTCATGACGGCCAGAGGGACTTGCGCGCGGCGGCGACGTGCTGAGCGCCGACGACCTGGAGCTTCTGGGCGGCGGCGAGCTCGAGGGACTCGAGGGCGAGATTGTCGGTGGCGCGCAGGTTGCCGCGGCCGATCTCGAAGAGGGCATCGAGAGCGCCTGCGTCGAACGGGGACTGTCGGGCGCCTGCGACGGTGATGCGGTGTTCGACGTAGCGTGCGATCTCGTCGCGAGAGAGGGGCCGGAGGGTGGCGTAGTGGACGATGCGTCTGGCGACGGCGTCCTGATCGTCGCGGGAGAGGCGGGTGGCGAGATCGGGCTGTCCGGCGAGGATGACGGAGAGGACGAGGCGGCTGTCCATCTGGAAGTTGGTGACGACGCGCAGCATGGAGAGCACGTCGGGACGGAGATCATGAGCCTCGTCGAGGACGAGCAGGGGGCGCCGACCGAGCTCGACGAGGGTCCCCTCGAACTTCTCCTGCAGGTGATGCAAGAGCGCGGGGAACGAGCCCGCGGAGGGCACGCCAGCAACGCGGGCGATCTCGCGACACATGTCGCGCTTACCGATGTCGGTGCACTTGACGTAGTGCTTGACGTAACGGGCGTCAGGCAAGCGCTCGAGGATGGCGCGGAGTACGGTGGATTTGCCGGAACCGGCAGGGGCGATGAGAGCCGCGCTCGAGCGCTTTTCGATGGCGCGGAGAATGCCGTCGCGCACCTGCTCGAAGAGGGGCATGGCGTAGAGGTCTTCGAGACGGATCTCGCGGGTGAAGGGAACGGTGTGGCAACCGAAAGCACTTCTCAGATCCATGGGTTAAAGCTTTCTGGTGGGGTTGGGGTGACGAGGAGTGGCAGCCGGAGTCGGATCCGGGGCTGGTGACGAGACGAGATCGGGAAGCGGGCCGAAATCGCGCTCGAAGGCGATGGCGGCAGCGGTGATGGGCGCCGGGTAGTGCTCGTCTTTCGGCTCCGAGGAGGAGGGCGCAGCCCTGCGGTCTTCGGCATTGAAGGCGAGGTCGACGGGGTGGAGGCGGACGAGTTTGCTCTCGTGGAGGATCCAGAGTGAGTCGTCGAGGGTCTGACGGTGCACCGCGATCTGTGCGCGCGCGTGCCCCCTGGGAACTTCGAAAGCAACGCCATCGACGGAGACGACGTTGTCGGCAGACACGCGACGGGTCTCAGTGACGAGGAAGCGACGATGCAGGTCCTCATGGTCGGCAGGGAACCGAAGCGGTCGGTCGTCGCGGTCCCAGCGCTGAAGGGGGCTGAGCCCTTCGAGGGACTCGTGGACGCGTGGGTTGTACTGGTGTTCGATGTAGTGGCGAAGGCGAAGCTCGAGGGAGCCGTAGTCGGCATCGACCTCGGGGCGGAGCAGGCCACGCAGCACGTCGTGGTGCGCCGTCTTGTTAAGGGCCTCGATTTTGCCGTGCCCTTCGGGGTAGCGCTTGCGTCCGTGGATGAAGAAGACGCCGAGCTTGCGGCAAACGGCGTGGGTATCGTTGGCATCGAAACCCGAGCCGTGGTCGAAGTACAGCAGGTCCATCAGACCGAAGTGGCGGATCACCAGAAGCAGGCCACGGAGCGTGAGCCGCGTGGACTCGCTGGGACCGACGACGACCGCGAGGACACGGCGCGAGCAGTCGTCGATGAAGAAGAGCGCAACACGCTTGAGGCGCCCGACGCCAGCGCGGAAGTGCTTGCCATCGACCAGCACCATGCGCATGCGGTGGGGGTAGGCGAAGCGACGCATATCGCTGTAGCGCTTCGCGACGCGCGCGGTAAGCGGCAGGTCGAGGCGCTTGGCAGCGCGGTATGCCGTGGTCCGGTCGATCTGAGCATCGGGAAGGAGGATGCCGCGCTCGCGAGCTCGACGAATGATCTCGGGCACGCTGGCGGAGGGATCCGCCTTCTTCTCATCCCGCAAGAAATCGAGGAAGTTCTCGGGCAAGGCCGTACAGGAGACCGTCCTCTTGGCGGGCTCCAGAGCGGCAGCGCCACCGCTCTCGTAGGCACCAAGCCAGCGGTAGAGGGTGCGGCGGCTGAGCGCGCGAAGGACGCCAGTCAACGTGACGTGAGGCTCGTCGAGCACCAGCCCGATGGCTTCGGAACGCGATTGTCCCAGCATCTCCTGCGAGAGCACGAAGATGACGACATGACACCTGAACAGCGCTTCAGCGGACAGGGAATCGATTGGAACCGGCAGCTCCACTTCGGACATCGCGGAACTCCAAATGGCATCCAGCGAGGGCCAGGTCGATGTCGCGAACTCGTGGATGACTGCCTGCCTCGCGGTCGCGGTCAGGGAGACCGCGACCGGCGAACCACGGGCAGCAGTCGTCTGCCCAGCGGGTCCCAGCGCCACGGCGCGCCCCAAGCTCCCGCGTGGCATCCGGCAGCGAGCAGCCAATCGAGCATGCAGGCTGCAGAGCGGTCGAACTCCCGGAGCGACCGCATGACGGCATCGCCCCGCCCCCGGTAACCGCCGGCGCGAGCGTACGCGGCGGTGGACTCCAGCCGCGTGAGCGCGGGCACCCCCAAGAGCCCGGCGTCGTGCGCCTCGGCGCCGTCATCATCAGCCCCCGTCAATCCGAGCAGTGTGGCTGCGAGCGCGATCCGGCGTCCCTGGGTCCGCCAGCTCTCGGCACCACCACAATCAGCCCGTGACCACGGGAGCGCCTCGGCCGCGTCCTCGGCCGCGCCGAAGAGGCTGACGCCCCAGCCCAGGGGACGCCGCGTCGAGTCCGGCTCCGCGTCGAGGTCAGGTCCGACGGGACCGGGGCATGACGGCACGCTCGCGGGCTCCGTTACGGTCTCGCGAACGGCGTAGACCAGGCGACCCTCCGCGTCGACCGGGGCAACCGCGACACGCCCGTAGGGCACGTGTCCCGGGGGGTACACCGTGAACGACCCGCCGTGGGTCCGACATTCGACCACGTACAGGGCGAAGCCGGGACCGGTTTTGCGAGCGCGCCGATGGTGGACCCGGATATCGCAGGGGGGGCCGGTCCCGCTGCTCCCGCCCTGCTCGCGCCGCAGGCATTCCTGCGGGAGCATCGGAACGAACCCCTCCCGCTCGCTCAGGGCGTACGGAGTGATGATGAACGGACGACGTGCGAAAGGGCGCGGGTTATGGCAAGCATCCATCTGGTGGGTCTCGCCGACGGATGCAGCACGCGAGCTGGTGTCGACAGGCTCCCAAGCGACGTCCGCGGAGGCAACCGTGGACGTCGCACTTCTATAGCCCTTCCGCCCGCGGGCCGCCCTCCCATCACCCGGGCGCCCACGCGGCGCGCCATCTTTGGGCGACGACGCGGGTCACTCGAGAACCGACCTCACCACCGGCGACCCACGAGGCGCTTGCCCGCGCCCGCCACCGAGTGACTCGCGCAAGCGGACTCGCACCCTCGTCCGCCAGACCTCCGCGCGCCTTCCCCGTGCCATCGGGAACGCAACCGGAACGGCTCCGCCGTGTCAGCGGGCCTGCAACGTAAGAAATGGTGGGCGCTGGAGCCGTCGTGACTAGATCGGTTCCCCCTTACGCGGTCGTCGTGGGGAACCCAGCCCGAATCGGTAGTTACGTGTCTAGCTCTGGCGCGGTTTCGGAGAAGGAGA
>JAKLDZ010000535.1 GCA_022703255.1 Myxococcota bacterium
CGCACGCCTGGTCGACGAGCGCCGCCTCGATTCCGGAAAAGTCGGTAGCAGCGGCAAGGCGGCCGGAGGACCTGGCGAGTTCGTCGAAAGGGTTGATGGCCGGGATCCTGACCGGGCGTCCGGATGCCGGCGCTTCGCTGCGCACGGGCATCCGCTTCTGCACCAACTGCGCGGCTCCCTTGTCGTGATTTCCAGGCGCGAGATCCTCACCGCGCTGCTCGGAATCTCGGCATCCTCCGCGCTCCCTTCGTGCGCACGTCGATCCCGTGCGCCCGGCGACATCGTCGGCGCCGACGTCACCACCGGCCACCTGCTCCGGCAGGATCTCGCTGGCGCGGTCGCAGCGCGCACCGAATCGATTCCGGTTGTCATCGTGGGCGCGGGGGTCGCGGGGCTCAGCGCTGCGTGGCGCCTCGCCGCGTCTCGAGCGGCACCTTTTGTCGTGCTCGAGCTCGAGTCGAGCGCGGGTGGAACCTCGCGCCCGGGCGCACACCCGGTCACGCCCTTCCCCTGGGGCGCCCACTACGTTCCGACCCCCGCGTCATCGAACCGCACCCTCGTGCGCCTGCTGCGCGAGATGAACGTGGTCACCGGTCTCGACGACGCAGGCGAGCCGATTGTGGACGAGGCGTGTCTGGTGCCGGAGCCCGAGGAGCGGGTCTTCTGGCGGGGGGAATGGCACGAAGGGCTGATGCCGGAAGCCGCGCTCACGGCCGACGATCACGTGCAGATGGATCGTTTCAAGGACGAGGTGGCGCGCTGGGTGCGATGGCGCGACGGTCGAGGTCGTCGCGCGTTCGAGTTGCCGATGGCGGCGAGCTCCGACGACGCGGAGGTGGTCTCGCTGGATCGGCAGTCGATGGGCGAATGGATGGACGAGCGCGGGCTGATGTCGCCGAGGCTGCGATGGTGGGTGGACTACGCGTGTCGCGACGACTACGGGTGTCGTCTCGACACGACGAGCGCATGGGCTGCGCTGTTCTACTTCGCGTCGCGGGTGCGCACGGCGGGCGGGGCGTCGCAGCCGCTGATCACGTGGCCCGACGGCAACGGCGGAGTGGTGCGTCACCTGGCCCGGGTCGCTGGACCTCGTTTGCGGACCTCGATGCTGGTGCACGATCTGGTGCCGCACGAGGATCACGTGCAGGTCCTTGCGCTCGACGCGACGACGCGGCAGGCGGTGCAGATCCGTGCCGAGCAGGTCGTGCTCGCGGTGCCCAGGTTCATCGCCGGGCGTGTGCTGCGTCCGTGGCGGGATGATCCCCCTTCGGATCTCCGGGAGTTCGAGACCGCCCCGTGGGTCGTGGCCAACCTGTTCCTGCGCGATCGCCCCGCGAACCGGGGATTCGTCCCCGCGTGGGACAACGTCTTCTACGAGAGCACTTCGCTCGGCTACGTGACGGCGACGCACCAGCGCGGGCGGCGTCAGGGCCCGACGGTGCTCACGTGGTACCACGCGATGACGTCGGGGGATCCCCGCGGGGCGCGGGAATCGCTGCTGTCGGCGAGTCGCGAGGAGTGGGCCGAGGCCATCGTGACCGATCTGGAGCGTGCGCACCCGGAGATCACGAGCCTGGTGGAGCGCATCGACATGTGCCGTTGGGGGCATGCGATGGTGCGACCGCGTCCGGGGTTCGTGTGGGGCAAGGCGAGGCGAAGGGCTGCGCTCCCGGTGGGCAGGGTCCACATGGCGTGCACCGACCTGTCGGGGGTCGCGCTGATCGAGGAAGCGCAGTACCACGGCGTACGGGCTGCCGAAGAGGTGCTGCGAGAGCGCGGCGACCTCGGGCCTTCGTGGATTTGAGGGAACGAGAACGCTACTGCGAGCAGGTGTGCGCGGACAGATCGCACACCTTGTCGTCGAGGCAGTGATCGTCGGAGGTGCACTCGACGCAGGTGCCGGAGCCCTGGTCGCAGGGATGTCCGGAGCTGCAGTCCGAGTCGGAGCTGCACTTGCTGCCATCGGGGCAGGGGTCGCAGTCCGGCCCGCCGCAGTCCGTGTCGGTCTCGCTGCCGTTGAGCTGATCGTCACCGCACACGGGCGCTGCGCACTTGCCGTTGGTGCAGACCCGGTCCACGCAGTCTTCTCCGGTGGAGCATCCCTTCAGGGGCCCGCACTTCAACGAGCATTGACCTCCGCAATCGAGATCGGTCTCGGTGCCGTTGTGGACGTCGTCGTTGCAGCCCGGAGCCTGACACGATCCGCCCTTGCACACGCCGCTTTCGCAGTCGTTCCCGATGGAGCAGTCGTTACCGTCGACGCACTTCGCAGAGCACTTGCCGCCGCAGTCGACGTCGGTCTCCTCGCCATCGAGGATGGTGTTCGTGCAGCTCGGAGGCGGGGCGGACTCGGCGGGTGCGTCGGCCGCAGCTTCCGCTGTGGCGTCGGGCATGGCCGTGTCGCCGGGAGCGGCGTCGGGGGGATCGGGAGTCGTGGTGGCGCCAGCCGATCCTTCGATCCTGTCGCGGTCGGGAGAAGCGACGATTTCGCAAGCGCCGAGGGACAGCAAGAGCAGAGCTGCGGCTGTGCCACGGAGGAGCGTTCTCATGGGGATTCTGGCGGAAGGGGGAGGGGAGGGATCAGAAGCGCCAGGACGCGCCGGCGCCGGCGCCGTGGGGCGTGACGTAGGGGCTGAAGCGCATGGTCTTCTTGGCGGTGTCGAGAGCGCCGCGCTGCTGAGCGGGCTCGGACTTGTTGTTGCTCAGGAGCAGGACCGCGCCGGTGACGCCGAGGGTGATCGCGACGCCGAAGGCCATGTCGGAGACGAGCGCGTTGCGCTCGGTGCTGTCGGCCTTGTCGGGGGTGGGGCGGTCGTCGAAGTCCTTCTTGTCGGACAGGGCCTTGATGCCGAAGATGGTTCCGACGGCGGCGCCGACGCCGGCGATACCGAGGGTGACGTACGCGGGGACATTGGAGCGGGGCTTGTCCTCGGCCGCAGCCGGCGGCGGGGCGGACGTCGTGGTGGTGGTCGTTGCGGCCGGCGCAGCAGGAGGCGGCGTATCGACGGGCGCCGGGGGGGGCGGCTCGGCCTTCTTGGTGAGGGTGAGTGTGAGATCGGGGGCCTTCTCACCGGGCTTGAGGTCGATCTGCTGCTCGGCGGATTCGTAGCCAGGGGCGACGGCCTTCACGGTGTGCTTGCCCGGGGCGAGCTTGAGGTCCATGGGGGTCATGCCCATCTGGGCCTGGCCGTCGACGGCGATGGAAGCATCGGGCGGGACGGTGGTCACGCGCACGGCGGCGGGGGTCGCCTTGAGCGCGGTGAGGCGCTTGTTGGAGGAGTCGATCTGCTCCTTCTGCTTCTCGGGGTTGGCGGCCGCGACGAACGCCTCGAAGTTGGCGATCGCTTCGGACACGTGACCGAGGCCGTCGTGGCAGAGCGCCATCTTGTGCTTTGCGGCGGCGGCAGGCATGAGCTCATCGGCCTTCTGGAACGCCGTCAAAGCGCCGGCGTAGTCCTTCGCGTCGAGCTTCTTCATGCCTTCGTCGTAGGCCTTGCGAGCGGCGACTTTCTTGTCTGCTTCGCTCATCGGGGCCACGGGCTTGGCGGCCGCGCCGCCCGCTTCGGCTGCGCGGTCGAACAGCATCCGGCCGATCAGGTTCTCCAGCACCAGCGCCGACTGCGTCTGGGTGATCGTGGCACCCGGTGCCAGGTTGCGGTCGTCGTTGCCCGGATCGAGCCCGATG
>JAKLDZ010000536.1 GCA_022703255.1 Myxococcota bacterium
CGGCGGGTTTGCCCGAGGCCGCGCCGCTGACGCTCACGGCGGAGACAGTTCCCGAACTCACGAAGGTGACCTGGGCCCTGGACGGGTCATCCATGCCGGCGACGCATGCGCGCGCGGCACCCATCACGGCGCCCATGGCGCCTTGGATGGCGCCCTGTGAGGGGATTTCGGGCACGTCGGCGCTGTGCTTCGCGGGGCCGGACGGTGTCGCCTCGCCAGCCCCGGGCGCTGCGGTGTTCGCTCCGACAGCTGTCGCCATCGCGCCCTCGAGCCCTGTCGGCGCGGGGCCGGCGGCGGACGCCGCGGGCTTCTCCTTGTCCGCGGACGCGCTCTTGGTCGCAGGCTCCTTGGAGGTGTCTGCGGCCTTGTCGTCCTTGCGGGCGATGGCGCCTCCGGCGGTCGTCGTGTCTCCAGGTGCCGCGCTCGCTGCTGCTGCAGGCGTCTCGCCGGACGCCGTCGCGGCGGGCGCGGGCTGATCCGCCGGAGCGGGGGCCGTTGCGCTCGCCATGGCGACGGGAGCGCTTTCCGGTGCTGCATCTCCCTTGGATCGGAGGGAGACGACGGCGACGGCGGCGATGGCCGCGAGGGCGACGAAGGAGCCGACGAGCAGGGGCGCGGAGGAGCCCTTCTTGGGCGCGGGCTTGGGGGCCGCAACCGCTGCCGCTGCTGCTTTGGGCTTGTCCTTGTCTTCGTCGAACAGGTCGGACGAGCCGGGCTGCGTGCCGGTGTCGGGCAACGACTTGGACTGCTCGCGCACGGCCTGCAGGTTGACCATGCCGGAGTCGCTATCGGAGGCCTCGACCGGTCGGGAGGCGACGGGCAGCGGAGTGGACGCGGCTTTGCCGGGGCCGGAAGGGGGCGGTTGGGACGGCACCGCGGTCGGTGGTACGCTGACGCGCTTGGCGATGTCCTTGAGGGAAGGCCGCGGCTTGTCGGACTCGTCGGACATGGGGATACCTCCTGAAGCTCGCAGAGCTGAGCCCACGCTCCCTTCGCCCGGCTCGGCCGGACAAGGGGGGGCAAAGACGTCTTGTGCAGTGTCACCGGGAAGCGAACGCTCGAGGCGATCCTGAACGGCCCCAGCGAGCCCTTCCCACGCCTCGGCATCGCGCTCGTCGACAGGCCACCCGCCGAGCCATGCGTCGACCTTGCGCTCGAACCTGTCGTTGGCGCTGCTCATGCGGGATCCCCCGAAGTGTCGAAGCCACGCTGCGCGAGGTACTCCCGGAGCTTGCGACGCGCCTCGTGGACGCGCCAGGCGACCGTGCCTTCGGGACATCCCAGGATCTGGGCCGCCTCGTCATGGCGAACACCCTCGATGCACACGAGGATCAGCGTCGTGCGGAGCGTGTCGCTGAGCGAGTCGATGCCGTCGCACAACGCGGCGGCGATCTGGCGCTGCTCGGAGACCACCGTGGGATCGGTGCCGGGCAACGGAGCGCGCGACGCGAGCCACCCCTCGACCCGCGGATCGGAGTCCTGGGTGGTGTGTTGGCGAGGCTTGCGCGCACGCAGGATGTTCAGCGAGAGGTTCACTGCGATCCTGTAGAGCCACGTGAACGGTTGGCTTTGTCCCTGGAACCGGGCCAACCCCTGATACGCCCGGACGAAGGTCTCCTGGGTGACGTCCTCGGCCTCCGCTGCGTCGCGCAGCATGTGCATCGCGAGCCGGTAGATGCGCTTCTGATGACGTCGCACGAGCGTGCCGTAGGCGTCGGCGTCGCCGCCTCTCGCCTTGTCGAACAGCTCTTGATCGGATTCGCTAGCCATGCACGCGCGCGCCCGCTGGACGCGCCGTCCCACCGGGGATTCGGAGAACCGGAGGGACCGGACCAGCAGCGGTGGGGAAGATAGTCGAACATCGGCCGATTGGACAATTGACCCACGATGATCTTGGCGGACTTCGAGGGGCGGGGCGCCCCAAGGGGGCCAGGCCACGCGAATTCCCCGGCAATGCTCGTCGAACCTTGACCCGCCCGCCCCCCCGGGACAAGAACCAGCCCCGGATGAGCTCTCCACCTACCGCGGGAGCGCCCCGCGGGCGCACGCTCGAACGCGATCTGGCCCGCGTCGAGGGCAAAGGCCCCTGGCTCCGACGGGGCCTCGCTTTCGTCGCCATCCTCCTGGTAGCCGGTTCCCTGATCGCATGGCGAGTGAAGTCCCGTCCGGCGCCCAAGCCCAAGTACCTCCTCCAGCCCATCACGTCCGGCGACGTCATCGAGACCGTGCAGTCCACCGGAACGGTGCAGCCGCTGACCCAGGTGCAGGTCGGTGCCCAGGTTTCGGGGCGGATCGTGCGGGTGCTCGCGGACTTCAACACCGAGGTCAAGAAGGGCGATCTGCTCGCCGAGATCGATCCCACGCTGCTCGGCGCCCAGGTGGCACAGAACCAGGCGCAGCTCGAGGCCTCCAAGGCGAGCCTCGCGCGGTCGGAGGCGAACCTGCGCACCGCACGGATGAACCTCGATCGCGCCCGCAAGCTGCTGGCCGAGAACCTCGCGAGCCAGGCCGACGTCGACACAGCCCTGGGGCAGCACGACGCCCTCAGCGCCGAGGCAGCCGCGGCGCGCGCCTCGATCCGGCAGATCTCGGCCCAGCTCCAGTACTCGCGCACCAGCCTGAAGTACGCGCAGATCTTCGCGCCGATCGACGGCATCGTGATCAACCGCGCGATCGATCCTGGTCAGACCGTGGCCGCGAGCTTCCAGGCGCCCACCCTCTTCGTCATCGCGCAGGACCTGCGTCAGATGCGCATCATGGCCGACATCGACGAAGCCGACGTCGGCAAGCTCGCCGAAGGCATGGCCGCCGACGCTACCGTCGATGCCTTCCCGGGTGAGGTCTTCAAAGGCAGCGTGAAGCAGATCCGCTACAGCCCCAACTCCGTGCAGGGCGTCGTCACCTACTCGGCCCTCATCGACGTCGAGAACCCCGACAAGAAGCTGCGTCCCGGGATGACGGCGACCGTGACGGTGCGCACGCACGAGGCGCGGGCGATCTCGAGGATCCCCAACGCGGCCCTGCGCTTCAAGCCTTCTCCTCCCGTGGACAAGGACGGCAAGCCCGAACCGGTGCCCCCGCTCCCCGCGCTCGCCCACGGCAAGGGTCGCGTCTACGTCCTCACGGACACCACGCCGGGCAACGAGAAGGCCGAGCCCAAAGTCATCTCCGTCGGCATCACCGACGGCGTCCACACCGAGCTCAAGGGGCAGGAGCTGGCGCCCGGCGAGCAGGTCGTCGTCGACGAGACCGACCAGGAAGCTGCGAAGAAGCAGCGTCGGAACATGTTCTAGACGGTGGGGAAAATGGCTCGCGCAGGCATCGCAGCGGCAGGGAGTCGACGGTGAGCCTCCCGCTCATCGAGCTGTTCGACGTCGACAAGGACTACGTGTCCGGCCCGGTCGTCGTGCAGGCGCTGATCGAAGCCTCCCTCACGGTGAACGAAGGCGAGTTCGTCGCGATCGTCGGACCCAGCGGCTCCGGCAAGAGCACGCTGATGAACCTGATCGGCTGCCTCGATCGCCCCACGCGCGGAACCTACCGTCTCGGTGGCATCGAGGTGGGAAGCCGCACGAACAACGCCCGCGCGATCGTTCGAAACCGCCTCATCGGCTTCGTGTTCCAGGGCTTCAACCTGCTGCCTCGCACCACCGCCCTGGAGAACGTCGAGCTGCCCCTGGTCT
>JAKLDZ010000537.1 GCA_022703255.1 Myxococcota bacterium
GCCTGCCAGCTCAACGCTTCCCGATTCCGCCACAGCAGTCAGCACTGGGGCCTCGGACGAGCCGGTTGCAATCGCGTCAGCGTCGATCGAAGCCGCTCCGCTTGCGTCGATGGTGAGCTGTAACTGCACGGGGGAGTTCTGGGGCTGCAATCCGGTATCGTGGTGGAAGTCCGGGAGCGCCTGCAGGTCGGCGTGGAACATCGAGCCAGAGGGGCTGCCCGTTCCGGACTGCTCATCCGAACCGCAAGCCCAAACCGTCGCAAGCGACAGCACGAAAATGCGGGGAGTCCACCTGCGAAGCACCTTGCGAAGCGAAAGCACTGGCTCGTTCATGGTCGTCTCGGCTCCAAGTTGGCTCCCAGTGACGCGCCTCAACGCGCGTATCGAGCAACGAGGCAGCAACGTGGCACGACGCGCACCGCGGCTCAAGGGGCGTCGCACGCCATCATCGCATCGTCGCGGGCCGTCCGAACGCTCCTCATCCGTGTACCGGTCACCATGCACATGCGCTACCTTCCCCCGCATGCGTTCTCCCCTCGCCTTCTTCGCCCTCGCCGCATGGCTCACCGCCTGCGGATGCCCCTCTGCCCCCGCGCCCACCGCTGCCCACAACGCGCCTCCGAGCGCGAGCCCGGCAGCCCCCGTTGCCCCGCCCGCCCCGATTGTCATCAGCGTCGTGGGCACCAGCGACTTGCACGGCAACATCGAACGGGGCGTCGTGCTCAGCGGCTATGTCGAGAACCTCCGCAAGGTGCGCAAGCACGACGGCGGCGTGGTGCTCGTCGATGCGGGCGACATGTTCCAGGGCACGCTGGCCGCCAACGAGACCGAAGGCGCGGCGGTCATTCGTCTGTACAACGCCATGGGGTACAACGCGGCAGTCGTTGGCAACCACGAGTTCGACTACGGCCCCGCGGGCCCCGCGGCGATTCCGGCATCGCCCTCCGACGACCGCCGGGGCGCGCTGATCGCCGCCGCGAAGCTCGCCCGCTTCCCGGTGCTCACCGCCAACATCCTGATGAAGGACACGGGCGCCGCGGTGCAGTGGCCTGGGATCGCGCCTTCCACGATGGTCGACGTCGCGGGGATCAAGGTGGGAATCGTCGGCGTGACGACCGACGAGACGCTGCGGACCACGATCGCCGCGAACGTGGACGATCTGCGGGTGGGACCGCTCGCGGAAGCGATTACGGCGCAGGCGCGCAAGCTGCGCGATCAGGGGGCCAAGGTCGTGGTGGCGGCCGCGCACGCGGGAGGCGACTGCGCCAACTTCGACAATCCCGATGATGTCTCGTCGTGCAAGCCGGAGGAGATCTTCGCGGTCGCCCGCGCGCTCGATCCGAAGCTGGTGAACGTCATCATCGGCGGGCACACGCACCGCGCGGTGGCGCACCGGGTGAACGGGATACCGATCATCCAGTCGCGGGCCTACGGCACGGCCTTCGGGCGTGTGGACCTGGTGGTGGACCCCGCATCGGGGGAAGTGAGCGTGAAGAAGATCCACGCTCCGCACCGGGTGTGCGAGGAGAAGGAGTCGGACGCGCCGACGTGCACGCCGGGGGAATACGAGGGGGAGCGCGTGCAGCCGAGTGCGCAGGCGCGCGACGCGGCAGCGCCGGATCTGGCCGCGGCGGACGCGAAGCGGAAGCAACAGCTCGGGGTGACGTTGGCGACCAAGCTCAAGGCGCGCGGTGCGCCGTCGTCTCCCCTGGGCGATCAGCTCGCGGCATGGATGCTGGAGGTTCGTCCCGCGGCGCAGATCGCGTACATCAACGCGGGCGGCATCCGCAAGGATCTGCCGGAGGGGCCGCTGACGTACGGGGCGTTCTTCGAGATGTTCCCGTTCGACAACCGCTTTGCCTCGACGACGGTGAAGGTGTCGGCGGTGCGGAAGCTGTTCGTGCACGGGCTTTCGGGGGGGCACGGCTTCTCGGTGGCCGGGGTGCAGGTGCGTGCGAAGTGCGGCAAGGCGGGGCTCGAGGTGGAGCTGATCCACAAGGGGAAGCGTCTGCGGGACGATCAGACGGTGTCCTTGCTGATGAGCGACTACCTTGCGATGACGCCGTCGGTGAACGAGGCGGGGATGCCGAAGGAGTCGTTCAAGTACGAGGACGCGCCGCCGATTCGGGAGGCGTTGGTGGAGCACCTGCGCAAGAAGGGGGGGACGGTGACGGCGCCGGCTGCGGCCATGATCACGACGCCGGAGGGGGTGTTCCCGGTGAAATGTGGGGGCAAAGACACCGGACATTGAGGACTGCCTTGGAGCACCCCGCACCGAGGTGCGGGGCATTGGGGGCTACCGGAAGATTCTTGGGATACGCCAGAGTGAATCCATGGTGCGATGGTGCTTCAGAGCGACTCCCTTGAAGTACCCCGCACCAAGGTGCGGGGCATTGGGGGCTAACGGAGGATCCTTGGGATAGGCCAGAGCGAATCCATGGTTCGATGGCGCGGGCAAGCCCGCCTGCGGCGGGCTCTGTGCTCGAGGTGGAATCTGGGGTTCGGTGCGCGGAGGATTGGACCGGGGGGGCGGAGGGCAGAGGCGAACGACGTCGAGGAGGTCAGGTGGTTATGCGAGCCAAGCGCAAATGAAGCATCAAGGGTTGCGAGAGATTCTGTCTACCATCAACACTCGCACCCCAAATCACGGTAGCCTTGCGCACCGGAACCCGATGTTGAAGTCCTGCCAGGTCGGGTCGAGGTAGTTGTAGCGGTAGGCCGCGCGCAGGCTGTAGGCGTAGTCGAACCAATCCCCGCCGCGGAGCACCCGGGTGGAAGCTGCGTCGAGATTGGCACAGTTGACGCAAGGCTCCGTGCTGTAGCCGGCATGCCAATCCAACGCCCACTCAGCCATCCCTCCAGCCAGATCCATCTGGCCCCAACGACCCACTCCCAACGGATGGCTCCCCACCGCAATCTCAGAGGCGAAGTCGCTGGAGCGGAAATTCGCCAGCGAGGTGTTCTTGTCCGGATCCTCGCTCCCCCACGGATACAGCCGGTTCTCGCTCCCACCCGCCGCCGCGTATTCCCACTCCGCCTCCGTCGGCAGTCTTCCACCATCCCACGCGCAGAACGCAAACGCCTCGTACCAGCTCACGCAGTTGATACCGTACTGCTCGTTCGCTCCTGCCGCGTCGGTCCAAGTCTGGTGGCCCGGAGAGCATTTCAAGCTGCTGCTCAGCGCCGCCTGCGACGGTGCCAGGTTCGTGTTCCACGTGCTGTCCCATCCGCTACCCGCGATCAGGGGGTGCGCCGCAGCCCCGGCAACCGGCGGCGTGCCGTCGTACTGCTCCACGAACCTGCGGAACCGCCCCACCGTCACCTCGTACTTGTCCAGGTAGAACTCCGCCACCGTCGCGCTGTGCTCGGGAAGTTCTCCGGGGGCGAAGCCGTTGTACCCGTCTGTGCACGTGGACGCGTTGTAAGTGTCTCCGCACCTCCCCATCGGGAACGTCCCGCCCGGCACCAGGATGTTCGCGCAGCAGCTCTCTCCATGGCATTCCGTGCCCGCCATCCCATTGCAGGACCGGCCAGGCGCGCCGTAGACGACGCCTCCCGAGCCCCCCGTTCCTCCGCTGCCACCGCCGCCGCCTGTGCCACTCGATCCGCCTGTGCCACTCGATCCGCCTGTGCCACTCGATCCGCCGGTGCCACTCGATCCGCCGGTGC
>JAKLDZ010000538.1 GCA_022703255.1 Myxococcota bacterium
GCACGCCGATGCCTCCAAGGCGGCAGGCCCTGCAGACGCGCATGGGGATCCTGCGCGTGAAGAACCAGCTCACGAGCAGGTCGGGCGCGAGCTCCTGGAGGGCAGCGGCGAAGGCGGGCCAGTCGCGGTGCGGGTCCATGACGACGCCTTGCGGGGGCAACTGGCGGGCGAGCCTTCGCGCCCCGAGGGTCAGCCCCTTGCGCAGCCCCGCGATCACCACCTCGTGGCCGTCGCGCTGGAGCAGCAGCGCGGCCAGCGGCAGCCCGAGGAACGCGATGCGCAGGCGGGGCGACATGACCCCGAGAGGTTAGCGGTCGCGTGCCAGGGAAGTCTGCCGAAAACTTGGTTCTTTCGACGGCCCGCTGATACTCCCGTCGCCATGGCACCCGGCCGTCCGAGCCCCTTCAAGCCCGCCCTGCGCGCGGGACAACGCTTCGACGCAAGCGCGTCGAACCGACCCATCCTCGTGTTCGACAGCGTCTACAAGGCCTATCGTGCCGACAAGCCCGTGCTGCGCGGCACTTGCCTTACGATCGAGCGGGGCGAGTTCGTGTTCATCACCGGCCCCTCGGGCGCCGGCAAGAGCACGATGCTGCGGCTGCTGTATCGCGCCGAGACCGTCGACGACGGCCGCATCCTGTTCCTCGGTCGCGACATCGCGCGCCTCACCCCCGACTCGGTCCCCATGCTCCGTCGCAACATCGGGATCGTGTTCCAGGACTTCAAACTCGTCCCCAACTGGACCGTCTTCGACAACGTCGCCGTCACCCTCGAGGTGCTCGGGCTGCCCGCGCGCCTCATCCACACGCGGGTCGGTGAGACCCTCGAGCGCGTGGGGTTGGCAGGACGCGGACAGGACCGGGCTGGCGTGCTGTCCGGAGGCGAGCAGCAGCGCGTGGCGATCGCCCGCGCCATCGTGGGCGAGCCGGCGCTGATCCTGGCCGACGAGCCGACCGGCAATCTCGATCCGCTGCTTGCGACGGACATCCTGGGGCTGTTCGAGGACATCCACGAGAGCGGTACGACGGTGATTTTCGCGACGCACGATCGCACGCTGCTCGATGTGCGTCCGCGGCGCGTGGTGGTGCTCGACGACGGCAAGGCGATGGATGTCCCGCAGGGGCTGACGACCTCGGACGGCGAGTTCGACGAGGTCGAAGCGAGCGACGAGATCGAGGTGGGCGGGAGCTACGTCGTGGACGCGTCGGAGGATCCCGGCCTGGCGACGCCGACCGAGCGTCTGGCCGTGGCGTGAACCAGGAGGCGGGAGAATGAAGGCGAGTCTGATGTCGACTGCGAGCAGAGCCTGGCGCGGCGGGCGCGCCGATTGGAAGCTGCACATTCTTTCGTCGTTCTCCTCGGCCGTGGCCTTCGTGTGCCTCGCGTCGGCGCTGCTGGTCGTCTTCAACCTCGACTCCGTGCGCGAGCGCTGGGCCAGGGCCGGAAGAGCCTCGATCTACCTGCGCGAAGGGACCAGCGAGGAGTCCGTCGGCGAGCTGCGCAAGGCGCTCGAGCAGACCGGCGGCATCACCTCGGTGCGCTACGTGTCGCAGGCCGATGCGCGCCGCGAGGTCGTCGGCGACCGCTCCGACGACACCCTGGCCGCACTCCCCGTCGAGGCGTTCCCCGCCTCGATCGAGATCGAGGTGGCCCACGGACTGAGCGACACCGAGGTCGCGTCGATCACCGAGAAGCTCGGGAAGATCGGCGCGGTCGAGTCGATCGAGACCTACCAGCGCTACACCGAGAAGCTCAAGTCGCTGCTGCACGCGGGGGTCATCGCCAGCCTGATCCTGGCCCTCGTGGTGCTCGCTGCGGTCGTGTCGGTCGTGGCCTCCACCGTGCGGCTCTCGCTGCAGCGTCGCAAGATCGAGATCGAGGTGCTGCACCTGGTCGGTGCGAGCGAGTCGTACGTGCGCGGACCGTTCGTCGTCGAAGGGTGCGTGCAGGGCGCCTCGGGTGCCGCCGCCGCGGTCGTGCTCCTGGGCCTGCTGTACCTGCTGGTGCGCGAGCACGCAGCGGAGATGCTCCGCGTGATGATCGGCGTCTCGCCGACCTTCCTCCCCTGGTACGCCGTCCTGTCCCTCGTGGCGCTCGGCGCGGCCCTCGGCGCCATCGCCTCGCAGTTCAGCCTCCGACGCATGGTGTCTGCCTGACATGAGCAAGCCCAGCCTCTCGCTGCTCGCCGTCGTGCTCCTGGCCGCCTCCGCTGCCGGACCCGTGCTGGCCGATACGCCGGCCGCTGGCCCCGGCGACGTCCTCGCGTCGGCCTCCGACGTGGAGGCGCGCCTCGATCGCATCCAGCGCGAGATCGCGTCCACCGACGCCGAGCTCGAGCGCGTGCGGAGTCAGTCCGACATGGTGCGTCAGCGCATGCTCGCGCGCGGGCGCTCCTGGTACAAGGTCACCCACGTGGGGATGCTCCCCCTCGGCTCCGGATTCGAAGGCCTCGTCGCCCACACCACCCGCGCCGAGCGCCTGCGCCGGGCCGTCGAACGCGACGTCGAGGCTGCCTCCGCGCTCGATCGCCAACGCCTGGCGCTGCTCGAGCAGAAGCAGAAGCTGACCTCCCGCAAGGTGCCGCTCGAGATGCAGCACAAGGCGCTCGCGCAGGCCCGCGCCATGGTGCTCGAGGCCAGCGATCGCGAGCGCGCGTTCGACCGTGCCTTCGCATCGTCGACCGGCGCGGACTACACCGCGATCTACGGCGTGGCTCCGGCAGCCGGGCCCTCCGCTCCCGACGACGGGCTGCGCGCGGGGCTGGAGGCCGGTTTCCGCGTGATGAAAGGGCGCCTCCCGTTCCCGCTCGCCGGGCGCGCCGAGGTCCGCCAGGTCAGCCGTCCCGGCGCAGGCGGCCCAGGCGTCGAAATGCGCGCTCCGTCGGGCAGCGCGGTTCGTGCTGTGTTCGCAGGACGCGTCGCCTTTGCCGACGAGTACGCCAACTACGGTCGCGTGGTGATCGTCGACCATGGCGATCACTACTTCTCGGTGTGCGGCAATCTCGGTGCGATCGAGGTGCGGGTGGGCGACGATCTGGCGGCCGGGAACCGGCTCGGCAACGTGGGAGTAGGGGGCCTGTTGTACTTCGAGCTCCGCCACGGCGCCGACACTCTCGATCCGGGGCCCTGGTTCGGTATCTGACCCGCACAGGCCCTTCGCGTTCGAGCCCCTCGATGACGTCGACCGGGTAGACGCAGGAAGCGACCCCAAGAGCGAAACGCACCGCCTGGAAGCAGCGCTGCAGGAACCGGCGCTGGCCCGGCGCATACGTCGTCGCGATTCGCAGAGACGACTTCGGCAGCAGCTCGGGGTGGACGGCGTCGACCTGCCGTCTTGTCGGGCGCTCGAAGGTGCGAGTCGTCCGCGGCGACGATTGGGCCACTGGACGCGACTTCGATCTCCTCGAGTCGTCTCCGTCCGACAGTCCGGGCCCCGAACAGAGGCATCGGGGATGGGGGCCAGACGGTCTTCCGCATGGCCCGCCACGCGCGCGGGCAGGTAGTGCGGAGAGGCTCGTGCCGCCAACCGATGAACCGCGGATGCCTGTCACGATATGGCGCGAGTCCCCCAGAGTCGTCCCGGGTCGCTCTCGGAGCAAGGTTGTTCAAACATCTTGATTCGAT
>JAKLDZ010000539.1 GCA_022703255.1 Myxococcota bacterium
GCACGGGGATCCGCTCGAACACCGATCCCCCGGCGAAGCCGTCGATCGGCGCCTGCCGGGCGAGCTGCTGGAAGTCGTCGGCGATCGTGATGGGCCCGCCGAAGGCGAGGCACGGCGGCCGCGGGGCCGTCCCGTCGAGCACCTGGCCCAGCCGCAGCAGGTCGCCCGAGCCCAGGAGATGATCGATCTCCGGGAGCTCCGCGGCCAGCTCGGCATGGTGCCGCTGCGTCATGCAGCCGGTGACGACCAGGTCCTTGCAGCGACCGCGCACCTTGAACGACGCCATCTCCAGGATGGCGTCGATGGACTCGCGTTTGGCGCTTTCGATGAATCCGCAGGTATTGACGACGATCACATCGGCAAGCGAAGCATCTCCGACGAGCTCGCAGCCGTGGGAGGTGGCCTGGCCGAGCATGATCTCGGAGTCCACGCGGTTCTTGGGGCAGCCGAGGCTGACCATGAAGAGCTTTCGGGGCTTCGCCATGAGGGTGCGCAACGATGGTGCCAAACCCCTCGTCGCGCAAGCAGTGCAGGGACTCAGCTCGCCAGCTCGAAGCAGATGACCCCGTCGGCGATGCACATCCTCACTCGGCCCCGGAGCGTGTCGTCGAGAAACGGCGTGTTCCGGCTCTTGGAACGCAGTCCCGCGCGGCCGGCGCTCCAGCACTCCTGCGGATCGTAGAGGCACAGATCCGCCCGCACCCCCACCCGGATGCTCGGCGCCGCGATGCCGATGACCCGCGAGGGAGCGACCGTCAGCGCGTCGATGAGGCGCTCGAGCCGCAGCGCACCGGCCTCCACCAGCCTCATCATCAAGGGCAGACACAGCTCGAGACCCATCATCCCGGCAGGAGCGTCGAGAAGCCCGCGGGCCTTCTCCTCGGACGCGTGCGGCGCGTGGTCCGTCGCCACGCACGACACGGTCCCGTCCTGAAGAGCAGCGCGCAGCGCCTCGACATCCTCGCCCTCGCGAAGCGGCGGGTTGACCCTGGCGAGCGCCCCCGAGGTCGCGACCTGCGCATCCGTCAGCAGCAGGTGGTGCGGCGTCGCCTCGGCCGTCACCGACACGCCCCGCTCCAGCGCGCAGCGGATCAGGCGGACCGAGCCGCGGGTCGAGGCGTGGGCGAGGTGGTAATGCCCGCCGGTGGAGGCCGCGATCTCGAGATCGCGAGCGACGATCCCGTCTTCTGCTTCGCGCGGCCACCCGCGCACGCCGAGCCTGCGCGACACTGCGCCTTCGTGCATCACCGTGCCGACGGTCATGGTGTGGTCCTCGGCGTGTTGGATGAGCGGGGCGTCGAGCTCTCGTGCGGCGAGCAGGGCGCGCCGCAGCAGCTCGCCGGACATCACGCAACGACCGTCATCGCTGAAGGCCACTGCGCCCGCATCGCGCAGCGCTCGCAGGTCGGTCAGATCGGTGCCGGCGAGGCCCGAGGTGACGGCAGCGATGGGGTGCAGGCGGGGGCCGCCGAGGGAGCGTGCGCGGTCGAGCATGCGGAGGATGGCTTCGGGGGTGTCGCAGACCGGCGACGTGTTGGGCATGGCGCACAGGTGTGCGTACCCGCCGGCAGCGGCTGCAGCGAGGCCGGTGGCGATGTCTTCCTTGTGCTCGAAGCCGGGCTCGCGCAGGTGGGCGTGGATCTCGACCAGACCGGGGAGCAGCCAGAGCCCGCGGCCTTCGATGACGATCGCGTTGTCGGCGCGCAGGACGGAGGAGCTGGCATCGGGGGCGATCCGCGTGATCGTGCCGGACTCGATGACGACATCGACGGTGGCGTCGAGGGCGACGGCGGGGTCGATGGCGCGGATGGCGCGGAAGACGAGGAGGTTGGGGGGAGGGGGCAGGGGCATGGGAGGCCTGTGCGAGACGAGGTGCAGGGCGTATCACGGGGTAGCGGGAGAGGAAACGACGGGGCAGTCGATCCGGGCTTGACGAATGGGGCGGGACCGCGTAGACAAGCGACCCGTCCGCGAGGATGGCGGAATTGGCAGACGCACTAGATTCAGGTTCTAGCGACCGCAAGGTTGTGGGGGTTCAAGTCCCCCTCCTCGCACGGAAGAAAGGCACGCAGACAGCGTGCCTTTCGTCTTTAAGCGCCTGACAGAGCGGCACCGGCCGGGCCGGAGCGCCCCCGTGGGTGCGAGCCAGCGAGGAGACGGTTGGGGGTCGGCGGTGCCCCCCGGGTAGACCTGCGCGGTCAACGTCGTGAAGCGAAGAACTCGCGCAGCTCCGAGATGTCGAGGGGCTTGCGGAACACGCGGTCGATCCCGCGTCCCGGGGGAGGCTCGACCTCGTCGTTCCCGGTGATGAGCGCTGCGCTCTCGATCCCCGGGTGAGCGCGTCGCCACTTGCCCACGAGCTCCACCCCGCGAGGCGAATCCAGGCCGAGGTTGTCGTCGCACAGCAGGTGCGTCGGAGGGGTCTGTTCGGAAGCGAGCAAGCGTTCGGCCTGCTCGGCGCTCTCGGCGAGCACGATCTTGTCGAAGCTCTTGCTCAAGCTGCGCTGCAGGGCACGCCCCATGGCGGGGATGTCGTCGACGACCAGCAGCACGCGCGCCGGACCACCCATGACAACTCGTGTAGCACCCGTCGCTTCGGCTCGGCAACGGTCTTGCGCTTCGGGGTCCCCGGGGCGGCACGCGGTTGACGCGCCGTCATCGCGTGCCTACGACCCGCTCTCTCATCTCGTCTCGTCGGAGGCCCCATGGCGAAACAGCATCACAATCCGAAGCCCCAGCCGAAGGCTCAGCCGGAGCCGCAGCCCGCGTCCCCCCAGCCTGCTCCCGCGTCCGCGCCCGCGCAGGACTCGGGGTTCGACGCTCTGTGGGAACGATTCACCGTCGAAGCCAACTTCAGCCAGGATATCCTCGACGCCGAGGCCGAGGTGATCCGCGAGGAGATCGCTCGTCTCGAGGCGCGCATCGAAGACAAGCGCAAGGAGCTCGACGCGATCGTCCGCAGGGAGAAGACCGCGCGCGACATGCTGACGATGATGCTCACGGCGGGGTTCAGCCACGACGCGATCCTCTCGGCGATGAAGGTGGAGTTCCGGGCGAAGAAGGCGGCGCGCAAGGACAAGGAGCCCGAGGTCAACGACGACGACAAGCAGTCGGTGCTCGACGTGCTCGATCGGGAAGGGCAGCCGTTGCAGGAGATCGTGAAGGCCTCTGGTCGCGAGGCCAAGGACGTCCAGCGGGTCCTGCTCGCCCTGGTGTCCGAGGGCAAGGTCGTCACGCAAGGCGAGAAACGCGCGCGCATCTACATGCTCGCCTGATCGCTCCCCCCCCCGCATCGACAGGGTTTCGCCGGGCGCGCTCCTTCCGGTAGGATGCCGCAGATCCACCGGAGGGATGTGTCTCATGCTCATGCGCGTGCTTGCGTTCGTTCCCGTCGTCGCTCTCGCGGTCACCGGGTGCTGCAAGATCCCGGGGCTCTCGAAGGAGAAGTCCACCGAGGAGCAGCCCACGACGACGACCTCGGCTTCCGGCGAGAAGGCGCTCGTGATGAACCATGAGTGCTCGACCGATCCGGACCTTCGCATCACGAGGATTGTTCGTGCCCCGACTGAAACCCGGGTCCACATCCAGTTCAAGAACTCCAAGCGACAGGCCACCGACGT
>JAKLDZ010000054.1 GCA_022703255.1 Myxococcota bacterium
CCGGGAGTGCCTCAAGGCGCTGGCCAGCGCGACCAAGACCGAGACCGCGCCTTGCGTGATGGCGTGCGGCAAGGACTGCGGGTGCACGATGGGCTGCTACGAGAAGGGGATGGGCGACTGCTACGAGCCGTTCCTGTCGCAGATCGCCTGCGTCTCGGTGGCATGCGACGAGATCTGTCGCTGATCGCGGTGGGCTATTCGGCGGCCTGAGCGGCCTTGGGGAGCAGGGGATAGCCGAGGGCTTCGCGCTGGGCGAGGTGGGCTTCGGCGATCGCCCGGGCGAGGCCGCGCACGCGACCGATGAAGCGCTGCCGCTCCGTGACCCCGATGGCGCCGCGGGCGTCGAGGACGTTGAAGTGGTGCGCCGCCTTGACGACCATGTCGTAGGCGGGGAGCACGAGCTTCTTCAACGGATCCTGCGACAGGCCGAGGAGCCTCTTGGCTTCCTTCTCGTAGTGGTCGAACGCCGCGAAGTGCGCGGCGACGTCGGCCTGCTCGAAGTTGTAGGTCGACCACTCCCACTCCGCGCGGCGGAGCAGATCGCCGTACTTCACGTGGTCGTTGAACTGCAGATCGTAGACGTTGTCGACGTCCTGCAGGTACATGGCGATGCGCTCGAGTCCGTAGGTGAGCTCGCCGCAGACCGGCTTGCAGTCGAAGCCTCCCACCTGCTGGAAGTAGGTGTACTGGGAGATCTCGAGGCCATCGAGCCACACCTGCCAACCCAGACCCCACGCGCCCAGCGTCGGCGACTCCCAGTCGTCCTCGATGAAACGCACGTCGTGCGCCAGCGGATCGGTGCCGATCGCCGCGAGCGACTCCAGATACAGCTCCTGCAGGTTGAGCGGGGAGGGCTTGAGGATCACCTGGAACTGGTGGAACTGCTGCAGGCGGTTCGGGTTCTCGCCGTAGCGTCCGTCGGTGGGACGGCGCGAGGGCTCGACGAACGCGACGTTCCAGGGTTCGGGGCCGAGGGCGCGCAGGAAGGTGGAGGGGTTGTAGGTTCCGGCGCCGACCTCGGAGTTGTAGGGCTGCACGATGAGGCAGCCTCGTTCGGCCCAGAAGCGCTGCAACGAGAGGATCAGGTCCTGGAAGGTCGACTTCATGGCGCCGGCACGCTAGTCGAGGAAGACGGAAGCGGGAACCCCTCGCACCGTCCCTTTTGCAGCCACCGAGCCCAGGGTCTTCTCCCCTGTTGATCCGTGCAGCCTTGCGCGGTGAGGGTTCGTGGTCCAAGATGCGCGTCCCTCGACGGGGTGCGAGCAGCATCGGACATCGAGGGGAACCGAAGTCCTTGACGGCCGCGCGCGTGCCGTGTCAGAGTGCGCGGCCCTTTGAGGTAGCACCATGAGCAAACGGACTTACCAGCCGCACAAGAAGAGCCGGGCCCGCACGCACGGTTTCCGCACGCGCAACAGCACCAAGGCCGGCCGCAAGGTCCTCAGCGCTCGCCGAGCCAAGGGCCGCCATCGGCTGACCCCGACCGTCTACAAGAAGTAACGGGTGGGTCGGGAGCCGTCGCGCCCTTGCGGCGAAGCCGGCTCGTCCCCTGCGAACGAGCACCAAGGCCGCACTCCATCTCGCCGTGACCGGACCCTCCGACGTCGCGTCGATTACCTGCGGGTTCAGCAGTCCAATGTGCGCGTCACAACGAAGCACTTCGTGTGGCTCCTCGCCTGCGATCCGTCTTCGGGTCCCGGCCGGGTCGGTATGACCACCTCCCGAAAAATCGGCGCCGCCGTCGTGCGCAACCGCGCCCGTAGACTCCTGCGCGAAGCCTTGCGCGCCTTGCCCTCCTTCCTCCCTCCAGGCTTCGACTTCGTCGTCATCGTCCGTTCGCCCCTGACCGGCTTGCGCATGCAGGATGTCCTCGACGAGCTGCGCGGCATCGAGCGGCTCGTGCACAAGCGTGCGAACGCGCTTGCCGCCGTGCTCCGCGAGCCCCGGGGTGCGGACGCATGATCGCGCGCCTGCTGATGGGGGTGATCCGTCTGTACCAGCTCACGATCAGTCCGCTGCTCGGACCGGTTTGCCGGTTCGAGCCTTCCTGCTCCCGCTATGCGATGGAGTGCCTGCGTCTGCACGGCGCATGGCGCGGAACCTTGCTTTCCATCGTGCGCCTGGGTAAGTGCCACCCGTTCCACCCCGGAGGATACGACCCTCCCCCACTGCCTGCTTCCCGTCGCCTCGATGGTCCGTCCATCGAACCTCGCGACGCTGCCCCCTGATTCTTTCTGCCATGGAACGAAGCTCGATTCTCCGCTGGGTGATCATCGGTGTCGTGGTCTGGCTGGTGTTCCAGTACGGGCCGAAGCTGTTCGGATTCGGTGGAGGCGACGGCGCGTCCACCGACGTGCAGCCGCTGCCTCCCGAGAGCTCATGCAGCGCACAGCTCCCTTGCGCGCCCAAGGAACGCCCCGCGGCCCCCTCCTCCTGCGAGCTGGTGGGCAACCGTTTCAAGGCCCAGTTCAGCAGCCGCTCCGCCACCCTCGAGCACCTCTGGATCGAGGGCGATCGATACCGCATCGACGGCAAGCCGATCGATCTGGTGACCACCAGCGAGGTCGAGTGGAGGCGTCCCCTGCGCTTCGACTGGCGCGCCGCCGGCGCCGACACGCAGATCCCCTTCGACGTCTTCGACTGGCAGGTCGAGAAGGCAGGCGAGGCCTGCGTCTTCACCTACGACGGCGAAAAGGCTCGCCTCCGCCACGAGATCCGCCCCACCGGGCGCCCCTTCGAGCTCGAGGTCACCTCCGAGATCAAGAACGTCGCCAAGGACAAGCTCGCCCACCGACTCTCGGTCGAGGCGACCTCCTGGCGCATGCAGTCCGAGATCGAGTCGCACCTCGGCCGTCAGTCGCCGTTCATCACGGAGGTGGTGTGCGCGCACGACGGCAAGGTGAAGAAGATGACCCCCGGGGACTTCGAGGCGGGGGACTTCAAGGACGCGGGCTTCGACAAGGGGTGGTTCGTGCAGCCCGGCGCGATCCAGTTCGCCGCCGTGTCGAACTTCTACTTCTCCCAGGCCCTCGTCCCCCTCGGCCCCGCTCCGTCGTCCTGCACCATGCAGATCGAGGAGCGCTGGAACGCCGCCGCCTTCGCCGACAAGACCAAGGACCCGCACTACGGGGCGATGTACCGATCCCGCCTCGCCTACGATCGCAGGGAGCTCGAGCCCGATCAGTCGGCGCGCTATCAGGTGCTCGCGTACCTGGGCCCCAAGGAGCGCGACGTGCTCGCGGCCGCGGCGGGCGGGACCCACGGGCTCAGCGACCTGGTCGATCTGGGCTACTTCAGCATCATCGCCAAGTACCTGCTGCTCTACCTGGTCTGGCTCTTCCACAAGATCGGCAACTGGGGCATCGCCATCATCCTGCTGACCGTCAGCGTCCGCATCGTGCTCTTCCCGCTCACCTGGAAGCAGATCAAGAGCGGCTTCGCGATGCGCAAGCTCAAGCCCGAGATCGACGCGATCAACGCGAAGTTCAAGAACGACGCGCAGCAGAAGAACCTCGCCACGATGGAGCTGTGGAAGAAGCACAAGATCAACCCCTTCAGCGGTTGCCTCCCCGCCGTCTTCCAGCTCCCCGTCTGGTGGGCCCTCTACACCGCCCTGCAGACCGCCGTCGAGCTCTACCACACCCCCTTCCTCTGGTTCCGTGATCTGTCGGCACCCGACCCGTTCTACATCCTCCCCGTCGTGCTCGGCGGAACCATGATCGTTCAGCAGAGGCTCATGCCTCAGCAGCTCGACCCGATGCAGCAGAAGATGATGACCTACTTCATGCCCCTCATCTTCACGGTCATGATGCTCTTCCTGCCGTCGGGACTCGCCGTCTACATGCTCACCAACGCCATCATCGGCATCGTGCAGCAAGTCGCCATCGAGAAGTACTGGTCCGGCTCCCAGCCCCCCACGGCTGCCGCCGGCACCGGCGGTATCGTGGTCACCGAAAAGCCCGATGCTTTTGCCGCCTTGCGAGGGAAGAAGAATGGATCCGGACAATAGGGATCAGGACAACCCCATGACGCCCCCTCACGCCGACAGCGTACCCCCCGTCGACTCCCGCGCCCCGGCGCCCCCGGAGTCGTCCGCCCATCCCCACGCTGCCCCGGACGATCGCTCCGACGTCGCCTTCGACCTGCTCAGCGACATCCTGCGTCACATGCAGATGGACGTCTCCGTCCATCGCGCCTCCGCACGCAGGGACTCCGGCGAAGACGAGCTCCGCCTCGAGATCGTCGGACGCGACGCGGGACGCGTCATCGGCAAGAAGGGACAGGTCCTCACCGCCCTGCAGTACCTGCTCTCCCGCGCCGTCAACCGCCCCGGCGCTCCCCGACGTCATGTCGTGCTCGACGCCGAAGGCTATCGCGAGCGCAGGGAAGCCTCGCTGGCCAGCATGGCCCGCAAGCTCGGCCAACAGGCCGCCACCGAAGGCAAGATCATCACCTTCGAGCCCATGAGCCCCCGCGACCGCCGCATCGTTCACCTCGCGCTTGCCGGCTTCGCCGACGTCGTGACCCGCTCCGACGGCGAGGGCGAGGAGCGCCGCGTGCGCATCATCCCCGTCCGGAAGTAGCGCCCCCGCGCCTGCGCGTGAAGTAGTCGTCCGCCAACACCATCTCGTAGGGCGGCCGCGTCGCCAGCGGCGCAGGCTCGTAGCCGAGGACCAGCTCCAGGAACTGCTCGACGACCCGGTAGGTCAGCCCCCACAGCAGCTCCCCCTCGTACTCGAAACAGCCGAACTCCTCGCGCAGCCGATCCTGCACCGAAGGCTCCCCGGACTGATAGCGAACCCGCAGCCGGCCGTGGCGCGACGGGTCGAGCAGCTCGATCAGCGGCACGACGATCACGCGTTCGACCTCCCAGTTCGGGCGGAAGCGCTGCGGCTGACGCAGCCACGCCGCCACCGGGTGCACCGCGCGATCGAGGGTGCGCAACCCCTGCGGCGGCAGCAGCCCCAGAAACGTGGTTCCCCAGGGCGCGAGCCGCATCTCCTCGAACGCCTCGCGCAGCGCCGCTGCCAGGATCACCGCGAGCCGCGGATCGCCGCCCCCTTTCCGCCACCGTGCGTGGCACGGCCACCTTCGCAACGGCGACCCGGGTACGCGCAGCAACCACGAAAGCAGCCGGTCCGCACGCGCAGAGATCCCGCCCCCGGGAAAGCACAGATCCCCGGGCTGCCTCACGTCGCCCGATCGCTTGTTCAACACCACGCACGGCTGCGGAGCGCCACCCTCGCGCCCGCCTTGCTCGCACAGCAACAAAAGCACCGCCGAACCCGGCAGGATCCGCTGCCGCTCCGCACCCTGGTGCAAACCCGCCTCGAACAAACGGTCCGCCGCGTGACGCACCAAGGCCGTGCTGTCGGACAGCAGCGGGTGACGGCCTGGCCGATCGCTTCGCACGGTGATGGCTCCTTCGGGATCTGCCGCGGGATGCAGAGGGCGCGTTGCCGGGCGTCGGTGCCCGGGGCGCGCGACGGCGCTCAGCTCGCGCCCTTGCCTTCCTTGAAGTGGCGGCGACACACGGACACGTAGCGATCGTTGCCGCCGATCTCGATCTGGGCCCCTTCGCGCACGGGCTTGCCGCCGGCGTCCACGCGCAGCACCATCGTGGCCTTGCGCCCGCAGTGACAGATCGTCTTGAGCTCCACCAGCTTGTCCGCCCACGCCAGCAGCCGCTCGCTCCCCTCGAACAGGTTGCCCTGGAAGTCCGTGCGAATGCCGTACGCAAGCACCGGGATCCCCAGCTCGTCGGCGACCTCCGTCAGCTGGTAGACCTGCGCCTTGGTCAGGAACTGGGCCTCGTCCACCAGCACGCACGCAAGCTTCCTGCGCCCATGCTCCCCTCGCACCAGCTCGAGCAGATCCTGCGCTCGCTCGAACGTCACCGCGTCGGCCGACAGCCCGATGCGCGACTGGATCACGCCTGCGCCGGCCCGCGTGTCGATGACAGGGCACAGCAGCATCGTCTGCATGCCGCGCTCCTGGTAGTTGTAGCTGGACTGGAGCAGGATCGTGGACTTCCCGGCGTTCATCGCCGAGTAGTAGAAGTAGACCTTGGCGCCCATGCGCGGCGACGCTACCCAAGTCCGACCGCGTGGGCAAGCCGGGCGCGCGGACGGCACGAGCCGCGCGAGGCGGCGGGAATGCGGCACGACGGAGCGGGGTTCGGGCGACCTCGGGGCCCCGGCGATCCGTGTCGGCTCGCACGGGGGATCGACGCGGCACGGACACGCGGTCAGCTCGGGATGAAATCTGTTCGGGTCACGAGCGAAATGAGCTTGAGCCCCGCGGCCTCGATCGCGTCGCGTCCACCCTCGAGACGGTCCACGATGGCCACCACGCCCGCGACTTGCAGGCCGGCGCTGCGCAGCACCTCCACGCACCGGAGCGTGGAGCCGCCGGTGGTCACGACGTCCTCGAGGATGGCGACGCGCATGCCGGGGCGCATCGAGCGATCGCCTTCAATCATGCGCCTGGAGCCGTGGTCCTTCTGGGCCTTGCGGACATAGAGAGCAGGCATCGGGGTGCCACGCACGTAGCTGGTGAGCGACACCGCGCTGGCGAGGGGACAGCCTCCGAGCTCCACTCCCGCGACGGCGTCGACCTGGCCGAGTTGGTCGAGCGCCTCGTACATCAGGCGGCCCAGCAGCGCGTGCCCCTCGGCCGTGAGCGCCGTCTGCTTGCAGTCGATGAAGAAGTCGCTCTCGCGTCCCGACGCGAGGATCACGCGCTTGCGCTCGAATGACAGGGTGCGGAGCAGCTCGAGGAGGCGGGTGCGGTACTTCACCGCGCAGCACCGCGCTTGCGAAGCTGACCGGTGGTCTTCTTCTTGAGCGCGGGGAGTACGGGCGCAGGGGGGCCGGCAGGTGCCTCGGGCGCAGGCGCCGGATCGTTGCGCACCTGGACCTTGGGCTGCGGCGCGGGGGCGCGACGCGGGGGAGGCGCGGCGCGGACCGGCTCGGGGGCCGGACGCGGCGGCTCGGGGGCCGGACGCGCGGCTTCCTGCCTGGCGGGCTCCTGCTGCGGACGCGCCTTGGTTTGTGTGCGGGCCGGGGCGCTCTTGACCGGTGCGGCGGACCTGGCGGCCGCCACGGTCTTTGCCGGTGCGGCCGATGCCTCGCCCGTCTCCACGCGCCCGCGCACCAGTCCCCCCACCTCGATCCCGATCGTCGGGGCGCTCAAGTCCCCGACTACGCGGGCTCCCGCCTCGAGCGTGATCGAGTCGGTCGCCGTGAGGTTGCCCAGCACCGCGCCCCGAACCACCAGCCGAGAGCCGGAGACGTCGCCCTGAACCCGGGCGCTCGCCTCGAGCTCCACCTCGCCGTCGACCGCGATTGAGCCCTCGATGCGACCAGCGACGTTGAGATCACCCTCGCCGTGGAGATTGCCTCGGACGAAGGTTCCTTGCGCGATCATCGCCACGTTGTCGGCCATGTTCTTCACCTGCTCCGGACGTTGGTTGCGCGACCCCTCCACGGGTGCGAATCAGACTTCCATGTCGACGTTGCCCTTGAACGAGGCGCCGTCGGCGATGGTGATGCGGGCAGCCTTGACGTCGCCCACGAGGCGTCCGCCGGTCTGCAGGTCGATGCGATCGTGCACGGTGACGTTGCCGGTGATGTGGCCGCCGACGACGATGGAGGCGGCGCTGACGTCGGCTTCGACGACGGCGCCCTGCTCGACGACGACCGCTTCGTGGCCGGTGATTCTGCCGCGGACCGTGCCCTGGATGACGACTTCGTCGTCGGCGGTGATTTCGCCCTCGATGATGATGCCGTGGCCGATGACCGTACTCGCCATGTGAGGTTCTCCGTAGCGCGTGAGGTGCTAGCGCGAGCTCTTGCCGAGCTCGGGTGGAAGGTCGAAGTCGCTGTCGATCTGGACGGTGATTCTTGCGCCGGGATCGACGGTGAAGGCGCCCGCGCGGATGGTGCCGGAGACGGAGGCCTGAGGACCTGCGTGCACGATGCCACCGGCGTTGAGCTCGCCCTCGAAGAGCCCTTCGATGCGGGCCGACGCGGCGTCCACGCGCGCACGCACCTCGGCGTCGTCGGCGATGCGGAACTCGCCTTCGATCGCGACCTCGCCTTCGACGGTGCCTTCGACGGTCAGGTCCCCGCCGCCGGAGATGCGGCCCTGGATGGCCACGCCGCGACCGAGGGTGGATGATTCGGTGTTCGAGGATCGGGTCGGATTTGCCATGGGCAGCTTTCCTCCGGCCTGGGTACCGCGCGGGTCCGCACCGGTCGCGCCAAGCTAGTACAGGCCGGCGAGGCTGTCATGCCCCAAGCAGCTTCGCCTCCACGCCCCGCCCTCCGGCCGCTTCACCCGGCCGCGGCGCGTTCCAGCAGGGCCGGCGCGTTCGGCACCGTCACCGCCAACCCCCGCGCATACAGCCGGCGCTGCTCGGCCGCCGTCAGATCCCCTCCCCGACCCTGCGTCGCCCACGACAGCAGGATCCCCCCGCTCACGCTCACGTTCAGGCTCTCGGCAAAACCCCGCATCGGCACACGCACCGCGTGCGCGCACGCTTCCCGAAGATCCGGCGCGATCCCCTCGTGCTCGTTGCCCATCACCAACGCCACCTTCGGGAGCTTCGCCAGATCCGACGGCACCATGTCCCCGTCGGGATGCGTCGCTACCATCACGTGCCCGCTCGCGCGCAGCGCCTCCACGCATTCTCCCCCGCTCGCGTGCGCGCTGACCTTCACCCACTTGTGCGTCCCCCGCGCCACCCCCGCATGCGCCAGGAACGTCTCCCCCCGCGCCACCACGTGGACCTCCGCAAGCCCCATCGCCTCGCTCGTGCGCAGCAACGCCGCCCCGTTGTGCGGATCGTGGATCGCGTCGAGCACGATCGTCACGCTCGCCAACCGTGACGCGAACACCCGCTTCATCTTCTCCTGACGTCGCTCGCTCGCGTAGGGCTCCAGCACCCCGATCACGAACTCCGCATCGATCTCCCCGCTCGCGATCCGCTTCGCCAGACCGTCGCCGAACACGGCGATCCTCAGTGTGTCCGCATCCGATCGTCTCATGCTGCCCGTCGTCCCAACCTTCCCGGTGCCGTCGCCGTCGCCGTAGTCCTACCCGGAGTCGTTC
Source organism: Myxococcota bacterium (assembly GCA_022703255.1). Classification (GTDB taxonomy): domain Bacteria; phylum Myxococcota_A; class Polyangia; order Polyangiales; family Polyangiaceae; genus JACRCQ01. The sequence continues at coordinate 9,115 of JAKLDZ010000054.1, forward strand.
CATCGCGCCACGACTACGTCCTCTCCCAGTCGATCCTCGCCCGCAGGTGGGTCTACAATCCCAATCCACTCATGCCGTACGAACTCGCCGAGGGCACGCACTGGTGGGCCGTCCACACCCGCGCCAACTTCGAACGCACCGTCCAGCACCAGCTCGACGGCTCCCCCGTCGAGGTCTTCCTGCCCACCTATCGCACGTTCTCCCGACGCACCGATCGGCGCAAGATCATCACGCTCCCGCTGTTCTCGGGCTATCTGTTCGTCCGCGTCGACCTGTCCCGCTTCGACCAGCGCGTGGCCATCCTCCGCACGCGCGGGGTCGTGCGCATCGTGGGCGGTCCCAACGGCCCCGAGCCGATCCCCGATGACCAGATCGAGAGCGTCGCGCGCATGTGCCAGAGCGATCGCCTCCTGGAACCCTGGGGCTCCATCGAACGCGGCAAGCGGGTGCGCGTGGTCTCCGGCGGGCTCGCTGGCGTGACCGGCGTCGTGGTGGACATCAAGGGCAAGGGCCGCAAGCTGATCTGCAATGTCGAGCTGCTCGGACGCGCGGTGGCCACCGAGCTCAAGCCCGAAGACGTGGAAGCGCTCGATCGATTCGGGCGGTGACCGTGCTCTCGTCCTCCGCCTGCCGGCTCGCACGCCGCATCCTCACCTCCGGTCCGCTCGCTCGAACGCGCCTTCGGCGGATGGGTGCTTCCGCCGTGCTGCGAGGACGACCGAGCCGCGCCGCAACCGATCAGCGCCGCTGCATCGCGAAGAACTCACCCAGCGGCGGCGCCATGTTCTCGGGGATGTCGTCTCCCCACGCGGCGCCCGTGATCGTGGCGCCGGTCGGACGCCCCTGCTCGCCGAGCACGTAGAACGCGGGAATCCCGTGAACGGAGAGCCCCAGCCCCGCGAGCACCGCAGCCGACTGGTGCAAGTCCACCTCGAGGATCGAGGTGCCGGCAAATGCCTCCTGCATCCTCGGATCCGGGAGCGAATCCTTCAGCGACTGGCAGGGATCACAGCCGCGCGCGGTCACGTAGAGCACGGGCAACAGCCCCCTGCCCGCGGCCTCCCGCGCTCGAACGCGCACCGCCGTGCTCAGGTCCTCTCCTGCTTCCAGCACCTGCCACTCACGTTGCGTGCGCGGTCGCACAGGTGGCGCGGGCTCGTCGGGCATGGCGGGCGCGATCGCCGCAGGCGGAGCCGCGAGCACGTACACGGTCGCCGGAGGCTCCGGGGACGCGGCCGGCGTGGACGGGCCGCAGCCTGCGACCAAGGCCGCTGCGAGGGCGACGAGCGAGGACGGGCCCCCGTCGGCGCGCCTCCACCCGCGACTCCCGTCGAGCTTCTGCATCGTTCCCCAGCCTACTCCCTCCGTCCGTCGCGTGGGACCATCCTGACCCGGGCAGCGTCCACCCTTCACGGCAACACGAGCAGCCCCTGTCCAATGGACACCGCGTGTCGCAGGGCGCGACGCAGCCGTCGACGTCCGAAGCGCACTGCCTCGACGATCGCCGCGTCGTCGCTGCGGCCCGTCCACGCCAGCCTGCCGGCCACCAGGGAGGCAAGGCTGCAGCCGCCACCGTGGAAGGGCGGCATCGGAAGCCTCGGACCCACGAAGCGGATCAGCCGCCGCCCGATCGCGAGCACGTCGACCATCGGTCCCTCGTCGAGGTGCCCTCCCTTCACCAGCGCAGCCCGCGCGCCCGCGCCGACCAGCGCCCGCGCTGCCCTCGACAAGTCGTCACACGAAGCAATCCGCATCTCCGCCAGCGCTTCGGCCTCGTCGAGGTTCGGCGTCACCAGCGCCGAGAGGCGCATCAGCTCCCGCATCGCCTCCAGCGCCTCAGCGTCGAGGAGCCGGGCGCCGGTCGGGGCGCGCGTGGCGATCATGACAGGGTCCACGACGGCAGGGATGTCGGGGTGATCGCGCAGGATCGAGCAGACTGCGCGGACGTTTGCGGCGCTTCCGAGGGCGCCGGTCTTGATGGCGCGCACGCGCTCGTGACGGAGCACCTCGCGCGCCTGGTCGGCGACGAGGCAGGGGTCGAGGTTGGACGCCGAGACGAGGCCGGCGGTGGACTGCACGGTGACGACGGCGAGGGCTGCGCAGCCCCAGACGCCTGCGGCGCGGAACATGCGCAGGTCGGCGGCGATCCCCGCGCCGCCCGAGGGGTCCAATCCGGCGATGCTCAACGCGCACGGCCAGGGTTCGACGGGAGGGTGGCTCACTTCGACCTCACTTGCCGGCCTTGGCGCGGTCGTACGCCTCGGCGGCCTTCTGCACAACCACCAGGTCACGCGCCGTGCGGTCGCGGTGGGCGACCAGATCCGCGGTGAAGATCGTCAGGCCCCACAGCCCGTCGTCTCCGCGGCGAAAGGGGTAGCGCGTGCCCTGGGCAGTCTCGATGGTGGCGCGGTCCCCGACGACCTCGACCCCACGGATGCCCGACAGATCGCGTCGCAGGCGCGCGTCCCAGCCCCGCTGGCGCGCCATGACCACGAAGCAATCGGCAGGGTCGGCGGCGTCGCCCTCGGGGCCATACGCCTCGAGCAGGCGCGTGCGCTCCGGCTCCTCGAAGGAGGCGCGGATGCGAGCGAGCGACTCCTTGCGCGATGCGTGGATGGCGTACAGGGCGTGCTGGGAGCCGGTCTCGAGATAGGCGAAGCAGTCCTGCACGCGGGAGCGCGAGAAGGCCAGCGCGATGCGCAGGTAGCAGCCCTCCGGGGTCTTGTCGGAGGGGAAGCGCAGCGCGGTCCATGCGCTCCAGCCCAGCGGGATGCCGGCGATCACGACGGCCACACCGCCGATCGCCAGGAGCGTCTGTCTTCGGGTCACGTGCTCGATCCTCGCGCCGTCATGGGGCCGGGCATTCTGGCCCTTCGCCGACGACGGAACAACCCATCGGCCGGGAAAAGGCGCGGCGCGCAAAGCCCCACCCCCGCCGAAGGGCGCCCGGGATTCCATGTCAGCCCGCCCTGAGGTAGATACCGTGGAATGCGAATCGGTCCGCCTGAACTGCCCGGGGGTGCGCTCGCGGAGTCCCCTATCGATCGAGCCCTCGCGCTGTCGTTGAGCGGCGAGCGCGATGCGGCCTTGCGCTGGGCCGCGGCCGTCGTGCAGGCCGATCCCCAAATGCCTTCGGGCTTGCTGATGTGCGGACGTCTCCTCGCCGAAGCCAACCGGCTCGAAGGGGCCAGGGAAGCCCTCGAGCTGTGCCTGCAGGAGTCCATCGAGTCGGGAAACCTCCCGCTCGCCGTCGCCGCTTGCAGCGACCTGCGCCAGACCGCCGTCGACCCGACCCCCATGTATCGCGCGATCGCCGACGCGTTCTGCGCTGGCGCCGCCCGTGCCGATGCCGCCAATGTCGCCCCGCCGCAACTGCCCGGCACGGATGCCGTCCACCCGCTCCCCTCCGTGCTCACCGGGATGGCCCTGCTCAGCCGCACGGCCGAGATCATCCGCGGCGCGCGCAAGAACCGCAAGGATCGCCTCGACGCTCGCAGCGAGCCTCCCCGTCTCGCTCCCTTGCCGCTGTTCTCCGACTTCTCCTGCCCGGCTCTGCTCGCTCTCGTGCAGGTCTTCGAAGTCCGCACGGTCCCCAACGGCGCGGTGATCATCGACGAGGGCGAGGAGGGCGCCGAGGCCTACATCCTCGCCCGGGGCGAGCTCGAAGCCCGCAAGTCGGTCAAGGATGCCGACCCCATCGTGCTGTCCCGCCTCACCGCCGGTGCGCTGTTCGGCGAGATGGCCCTGCTCTCACGCGCCCCCCGCGCCGCCAGCGTCGTCGCCTGCCGCCCGTCCGTGATCCTCGTCGCGCGCAAGGACGCCCTCGACGCCGTCGCCACCGAGTTTCCCGAGATCGGCACCCGCTTCGCCGAGTACTGCCGCAACCGGATGGTCCAGAACCTGGTGCACACCAACGCCATCCTCAAGGCCGTCGCACCCGAAGAGCGCTCCGGGCTCATCGATTCGTTCGTCACACGAACATTCGAGCCCGGCGACACCCTCATCCGCCAGAACGAGACCTCCGCCGGCCTGTTCCTCATCGCCTCCGGCGCGGTCCAGGTCGTGCGTGAGGAGGCCGGCGAGCGCCTCGTGCTCAGCACCCTCGGCCCCGGTGGTATCGCCGGAGAGGTCTCCCTGGTGCTCCGCAAGCCCTCCACCGCCCGGGTCATCGCAGCGCACCCGACCCTCGCCCTGCACCTGCCCCGCGAGAGCTTCCTGTCCATCATCCGCAAGCACCCCGCCGTGCTCTACGAGCTGTACACCCTCGCCGTCGCCCGCGACGAGGAGACCAACACCATCGTGGGCCAGGAAGCCCTCGACGTCGACGACACCGTGCTGGTCTGAGGGAGAGCGGGGCAGCCCGTCGGAGCGGGGCTCGGGGACGAGGTCGCCGACGCCCTGGGGCGCAAGCGCCTATGCGCCCTTCAAGCGTCGCGCGACCATCTCCTTGTCGAAGACCTGCAGGTCGTCGGATCGCTCCACGAAGGGTCGAAGATCGCGCAGTGCCTCCTCCCAGTCGATCTCGTCGAGGCGCGCGCGCAGCGCGGCTCTCCACCGCCGGGCCATCGCGCGATCCCGACCGCTCTGCTTCAGGGCATTGGCGAGAAGCTCCGTGTTCGGCGCCAGCCCTGGCTGCTCGGACAGGTACCAGAGCAGATCGAACCAGTCCCGTCCCTTCGCATACGGTCTGCACAGCAATGCGTGGATCTTGCCGGCGAAGAGCGAGGGGGGATCGTGGTGGCGGACGGCCACCGGGAAGAAGCGCAGGATGGGAGACTGAAGCAGTCGCGCCCCGGCCGGCGGGTTCGTGTCGATCTCGAGCTTCACCGCAACCAGGGCGCGCGCGTCGTGCGACCAGCCGATCTCCCGCGCCAGCCCCGCGAAGCGGAAGAAACACGAGGCCACGGTCCTGTCGGAGCGGACGCGCGCGGTGACCGAATAGCCGGCCCTCTCCAGTCTGAGCTTCACGCCGGCGAAGACCTCGACGGGATCGAAGGCAGCGGTCGTTCGCGACGCCGGGATCAGGGAGAAATCCAGGTCCTCGGAGAAACGAGGGAGCCGATAGAGCAGGCGCAGCGCCGTGCCACCGACGAAGGCCATTCGATCCATGGCGTGCGTCTCCTGCAGCAGGCGCAGCAGGTAGACCTGCAGGTACTCGCGCGACAGATTCCGTCGCTCCTCGGCCGGCGCAGACGAGACGAGCTGAAGCAGATGATCCCTCACAGCTCGATCTCCTCCTGCCCCCTCACGAGCCTTCGAATCCGGCGTGCGAATCGCTCGAGGCGCGGCCTGGCGCTCCGCTTCGCCATCGCCTGCACCAGATCGAGATCCACGAGGTCCATGGCTTCGAGCCGCAGCTCGCGGATCCGGTCCACGCTGAACTCCCCCGGCGTCATCGCCACCAGGTCCAGCAACGCCTTCTCCGGCACGGCAACCATCGCGCTCCCTCCTCCCACCTCGAGCTCGCGGAAGCCGAAGAACCAGTCCGTCGACACGTGGCGGTACTCGAACGTCCCGGCCTCGCTCGCGAAGCGCGCCGACCTGCCCGTGGTCATCGACACCACGATCGGCACCGTCTCGGGGATCAGGCCTTGCAGGTGAAGGGCGCGCTCCGCGCTCACGTACGAGGGACGCACGACGAGATTCGCCACGCGGTCGATCGGATGTCGTGTGCGTTGGAGGCGGCTCGGGAGAACGTACACGCCGCGACGAATGCGGATCAGGCGTCCGGATCGCACCCAACGATCCAGTTGGACCGAGAGCGCCTTCGGTTCTTCGCCCAGGGCCCGCAGGAGCGCGGATTCGATCACCGGCAGGTCCCATCCGACCTCGAGCAGGCGATCGAGCTTCATGCGCATAATCTAACATTTATGTTTGAATACGGCAATGCAGCAGGCGATTCCCTGGCATCGGTGGTCTGGGGGGCGACGATCGGAGCGTTCGGCCTGCGGACGGTGGCTCCACCCCGAAGGGGGGCCAGCGAATCCGGCCGCTCGCGCTCACCCCCGCGTCGTCCCCGCAGCTCCGCCCCCCGCGAGCCTGCGCACCAGATCCAGCGCCGACCACGCGCTCCTGCGCTGGATCCTGCGCCGATCACCCCAGAACACCTTGTGCCTCGCCTCCACTCCCAGCGGGTGCGCGACCGCCCAGTGCACCAACCCCACCGGCTTCTCCTCCGTTCCCCCCGTCGGCCCCGCAATGCCCGTGAGCGCCACGCCGAATGACGATCCCGTCGCTCGACACACCCCTTTCGCCATCGCCACCGCCACCTCTTCGCTCACCGCCCCGTGCGTGGCGATCAGCTCCGCAGGCACCCCGAGCAGCGCGATCTTCGCTTCGTTCGAGTAGGTCACCACTCCGCCCGCGAAGTAGTCGCTCGCCGGCTCCCCCGTGATCAGCTGCGCCACCAGCCCCCCCGTGCACGACTCCGCCGCCGATAGCGTCCCTCCGCACCCGCGCAGCGCTCGCGCCACTGCTCCCACCATCGTCACGTCGTCCTGCCCGTACACGATCTCCCCAAGCCGCTCCCGCACCACCACCGTCGCCGACTCCGCGCGCTCCCGCGCCTGCGCCGCGTCCGCTCCGTGCGCCAGCACCTTGACCTCGATCTCCGGAAACGTCGCCCGATACCCGATCGTCACCCCCGGGTGCGACTCCTCCACGCCCGCCAGCAGCTCCCCCACGTAGCACTCCCCCAGCCCGAACGTCCGCAGCCGGATCTGGTGCGTCGTGCGCGGCGCGATCGTCCGCAGCATCCCCTCGGCGTGATCCTTCCAGATGCGCTCGAGCTCGAGAGGGACCCCGGGGAAGAACATCGTCAGCGCCCGGCCGATCCTCATCGCGAACCCCGGCGCGGTCCCCGCCGCGTTGGGCAGGATCGTGGCCGACGACGGGAAGTCCGCTTGCTTGAGGTTGCTGGTGACGAGCGGCGCGCCGAGATTCCGGAACCGTTCGAACAGCACGCGCACCGTCTCCGGATCGCGCACCATCGGGCTGCCCGCCACCAACGACGCGCACTCCGTCGTCACGTCGTCGGTCGTGGGCCCCAACCCCCCGGTGCAGATCACGACGTCGTGTGTCGCTCCCAACCGGTGCAGCGCGCTGCGGATCCTCTCGCGGTCGTCGTCCACGGTCGCGAGCTCCGTGACCTCGAAGCCGAGGGAGGTCAGCGCATCGCAGATCCACGAAGCGTTGGTGTTGACGATTTCGCCGCGCGTGATTTCGGTTCCGATGGACAGGACGGCTGCGCTCATGGTGGCGCGGAAGGTAGCACTGCCGGCGCTGGGGGGCTCGACGCGGCATAGCGGCAGCGCAGGCCGATGTCGTCGGCGCCCCGGGCGGGATCCTGCGCGCGCTGCCTCCACGATCGGAGCTCGGCGGCGAACGACGACCTCCACGAGCCGCCGCGTACGGTGGGGGAGCCGTCGGCGCCCACGACCCATTCGGCCACGGATCCGGCCAGGTCGCGGATTCCCTCCGGAGTCGAGTCGCCCGGATGGATGCCGGTCCAGTCCGGTCCCGACGCGCGCGCGCAGGGCCCCGAGGCCACTCCCCAAGCGGCCCGCACGCAGACTGCCCCGGTATCCCCCCACGGATAGCGGCGCCCCGCGGATCCCGCCGCCGCAAACGTCCACTCGTCGTCCGTGGGAAGCTCCCCGTGCGCCCAATGGCAAAAGTCCCTTGCCTGCGTGAAGCTCACCTCGCGAACGGGGCGCCCCGGCTCGTCATCGACACGAGGCCCGCAGGCGCCGGCGTCCACGCAGCGGTTCCATCCCTCGACGGATACCTCGAAGACGTCGAGGCGGAAGGGCGAGGGGATCTCGATGGTGCGCGGGGCCACGACGCCCTGGGCTTCCCAGTCGCCCGGGCCGACCACGAGCCTGCCTGCGGGGATCAGCGCGGTCCGCTCGATCGCGCGGCAGCCTTCGGCAGCGCGGGCGAACCCGTCGGGACAGCCGGACGGCGCGCCCGAGCAGCGGCCGTCGCGCTCCTGCTGCCCCGGGGCGCAGCAGCGTCCTTCGGTGGCAACGGTGCCGGCGGGGCATCGGGCAGGGATCGAGGCCTTGCGGATGCCGAGTGCGGCCATGGCCACGGCGCCGACGGCGGCCAGCGCGAACGCCCCGACCCGCAGCCTTGGTCCGACCTCGCTCACGACAACGCCAGCATGCGATCGATCGGGATGCGTGCCCGCGAGCGGATCGGCTCGGGCACATCGACCTGGGGCGCCAGGTCGCGCAGACACAGGTACAGCTTTTCGAGCGTGTTCTTCTTCATGTACGAGCACTCGCTGCAGGAGCACGTCTCGTCCTGCGGAGGCGCCGCCAGCAGCGTCTTGCCTGGCGCCAGCTTGCGCATCTGGTGCAGCACCCCCGGCTCGGTCGCCACGATGAAGGTCGCGTGGGCGCTGTTGACCACGTGCGAGATCAGCGCCGTCGTGGAGCCGATGAACTCCGCTAGCCTCAGCACCGGCTCCTCGCACTCGGGGTGCGCGATGAGCACCGCGTCCTTGTGCCGCTCCTTGAGCGCGATGATGCGCCGCTCGCTGAAGGTCTCGTGCACCACGCAGGAGCTCTGCCACACGACGAGCTCGCGGCCGGTGACCTTCATCACGTGACGGGCGAGGTTGCGATCGGGGGCGAAGAGGATCTGCTTGTCGCGGGGGATGGCGGCGACGATGCGCGCGGCGTTGGAGGATGTGCAGATGTAGTCGCTCTCGGCCTTCACGGCGGCCGAGCAGTTGATGTAGGTGACGGCGACGGCGTCGGGGTACTTTGCGCGCCAGGCGCGGAAGGCCTCGACCGGACAGCCTTCGTCGAGGGAGCAGCCCGCGGTGAGATCGGGCACGATCACGGTGCGATCCGGATTCAGGATCTTTGCGGTTTCGGCCATGAAGTGCACGCCGGCGAAGCAGATGACGCGGGCCGTGGTCTTGCTCGCGGCCTGGGCGAGCTGCAGCGAATCGCCCAGGTGGTCGGCGAGGTCCTGGATCTCGTCGAGCTGGTAGTAGTGGGCCAGCAGCACCGCGTCGCGCTCGCGCTTGAGGCGGAGGATTTCCGCTGCGAGATCGAGGTTCGGATCGAGGAACGGCAGGGGCTCGGACATGGTGCGGGGAGTGTAGTGCGAAATCGGGCCGCGGGCCCTGGTTGCGCAACGATTCCCGCCGGTGCCCGGGGGGCCACGAACCGGTCGGCGTGCTCCCGAAAAAAACGTTGCGACAAATTTGGCCCGGCCGAGCGTCCTCAGGTAGGTGCGAAGTTGCCAGCAAAATGCCCTCCGATTGGGCCCTCCGGGGCCGGGAAGGGAAAAGTCCCATGAACCGCAAGCATCTCGCCCAGCACCTCTTGTTCCACCTGGCCCAGGCTCAGATGAATGGAGACCGGCCGAACCTGCAGGAGCTCGTCGACGAAGTCCGCGTGCGGAGGGGGGACGTGCGTGCAACCCTGACGATCCTGCACCAGCAGGGGCTGTACGACGTGGTCCGGCGACGGCTCACGTTGCTCGGGTTCGCGATCGCGCGTCGCATCGAGGCCGACCAGCTCCCCGAGCTTCGGCCGAAGAAGCTCGTGCAGATCAAGGCGGCGTGACCGCGGGGGCTGGCGCTTTCGGGCCGACGGCCTCAGGCTCCACCCTGCATGAAACGGATCACGCGTAGACAGGTGTTCGTCGGGCTCGGCGCCACGGGCGCCGTCGGAGCCGCTGCCTTCGGCGGATTGCTCTGGAAGTTCCGTCCCTCGCGACTCCAGTTCGGCTCGCCTGCCCCCAATCCGTCGGCCGCCGCCAACGCCATCGTGCGCGATTACCGCGTGCCCGACTCCGATCCCGCCGCCCTCCAGCTCGCCATCGCCCGCGACCCCGACCCCGCCGCCGCCACCGAGAAGGCCATCGCCGCCATGGGCTCCCTCGCCCGCTTCGTCGCCAAGGGCGATGTCGTCGCGATCAAGCCGAACATCGGCTGGGTCAGAACGCCCATCCAGGCCGGAAACACGAACCCGGCGGTGGTGGCCACGCTCGTGCGCCTCGCACGCGCGGCGGGCGCGAAGCGCGTGATCGTGATCGATGGTTCGTGTGACGACGCAACCCGCAGCTACGAGAAGTCCGGGATCGCGTCGGCGGCCTCCGACGCAGGCGCCGAAGTCCTCCTCCCCAAGCCCGAGCTGTACCGCGACACCCCCATGCGCTCGAGCCTCATCGACTCCTGGCCAATGCTCGAGCCGATCCTGTCCGCGAACAAGATCATCAACGTCCCCATCGCCAAGCACCACAGCGGCGCAGGCTTCACCGGCGCGCTCAAGAACTGGTTCGGGCTGGTAGGCGGTGAGCGCGGCAGGCTCCACTGGAACCTGCAGCTCACGATCGCCGAGCTCGCCCACTTCGTGCGCCCCACCTTGAACGTGATCGACGCCAGCCGCGTGCTGCTCCGCAATGGGCCCAAGGGAGGAAACCTCGACGACGTCGAGGAGCGCAACACGGTCCTGGCTTCGATCGATCCGGTGGCGGCCGACGCCTACGCCTGCACGCTGCTCGGGAAGCGGGCGGGGGACTTCGAGGCCATCCGGATGGCCGCCTCGCTCGGGGTCGGCACGGCGGACTGGGCGAGCCTGCGGCACCGCGTCCTCTGAATCCGCCTCCTGCGCCATGCTCCTGACCCCCGGGAGCCAGCGCCCCCTGCGCATGGCCACTGTCTTCTTGCGCCATGAGCTACGCTGTGCCCGTGCCAGGCTACGTCCCCATCACGTCCAAGTGGACCCCCCCTCCGACCGTCGCCTCCCCTCACCCGCCGGTCGATCACACCGCACCGATCGGCGCTATCGCACTCGTCTTCGTCATCGACGAAGTCTGGCTGCTGCAAACGTCCTTTCCCTTCGCTGCAGGTGCGGTGGTGGTGGTCACCCTCGCGAGCTGGTGGATCGTCGGGCGGCTCCGCAAGAAGCTCCTCGCCGAGCCCCGCGGCGAGCTCGTCAAGGTGATCGAGCCGTGGATTCTGTTGACTATCGCAGTCGCCGCGGGCTCCCTCGCCGACGGACTGGCGACAGGTGC
>JAKLDZ010000540.1 GCA_022703255.1 Myxococcota bacterium
CGCGTGGTCCCGTCGGGCAACGGAAACCTCTGCGCGTAGAAATAGAGTGAGGGCCGCGGATCGGGCGCGATCGCGCCGTCGGCGCGCCACTCCGCGAGCGTCGCCGCGGCGCTGGCGTACGGGTCGGCCCAGGCCCCCAGGTTTACGAGCAGCAATGCGGCCTGCAGTCCGGCGTGGTCGAAGGCAGGGATCGTGGTCTGCGGGGCGCCGTGAAAGTGGATGAGCAGGTCACAGCGGCCCGCGCTCGCGCCGAACCCTTTGGGGAGATGGAGGCGCGCGAAGGTGAGCTGCTTGTCCACCGGGGTCGCGAGTCCTTCGCCGGCCGGAGTCGGCGCGGCCGGCGCGTCGGGCTCCGCGGAGGATTCCGCCGTGGCCACCGCGATCAGGGCGACGGCCACATCGGCTCCCAGGTATCCCCGCAGCGCTCCCTGCAACCCGTCGTTCGGCGACAGCAGGCCGATGACGAACGCGGGGATCAGGGGAAGGGGGTTCACGTGGGCCGCGACCTCTCCGGTAGCGTCGAGTGTACCAGCAAAGGCCATTGGAAGGGACAAGGCCTCTCCCGCGCCGGGGTTCGCTGTGTTGACGCTGGCGCGTCGTGGCCGCACAGTGCCGTGGCCCGCGACCGGGCTCGGCCGGCGGAGGGCGAGGGCGCATGACGGACAGACTTCGCGAGCTGGAGGACATCGTCAGGAAGAGTCCGGCGGTCTGCTTCGTGTGGAGCGCGGCCGAGGGGTGGCCGGTGGAGTTCGTCACGGACAACGTGTCCCAGTTCGGCTACTCGCCCGAGGACTTCCTCTCCGGCAACCTGCGCTACGCGTCGATCGTGCACCCCGATGACCTGGCGGGTCTTCGTGCGGACGTGTCCCGCTGCTGCGAGCAGGGCGAGAGCGAGCTCAGCGCGTGCTATCGGATCCGCACCGGCTCGGGCGAGGCCCGGATGGTGGAAGACCACACGCAGGTGCGTCGCGACGCGTCCGGCGCCGTCACCCACTTCCAGGGGATCGTCCTCGACGTGACCGAGCGTCATCGGGCGCAGGTGGAGCTGGAGCACGCGAACCGGACGCTGGAGGTGCTGAGAGCTCGCACGATGCGACTAGCGGCAGAGGACGCGTTGCGAGAGAGCGAGGAGAAGTACCGCACGGTGCTGGAGCACAGCCACGACGGCATCTTCATGGCTCAAGACGACGTCATCGTGTTTTGCAACCGCGCGTTGGCGTCGATGCTCGGGATGCAGGTGGAGGAGCTTCAGGGACGAGCGATTTCGGAGATCATCGTGCCGGAGGATCTGGATTTGGTGTTGGGGCGGCATCGGCAGCGGATCGAAGGAGTGGAGCTGCCGGAGTCGTACGAGTTTCGCGCGTTGCACCGCGACGGGGTGACGCCGGTTCTGGTGCACATGTCGGTTGGGCTCTGCACGTATCTTGGGCGCAAGGCCACGGTGGGAACGGTACGGGACGTCACGCAGGAGCGCATGCAGGAGATTGCGCTGCGCGAGAGCGAGAGCAAGTACCGGAGCGTGATCGAGAACATCCAGGATGCCTTCTACCGGAGCGACGCGCAGGGGCGCTTGATCATGGCGAGTCCGAGTCTGGTCCGGCTGCTGGGCTACGAGTCGCTCGACGAGTGTCTCAACGTGGACATCTCCACGGCCTACGCGGATCCGGGGGCACGGCAGGAGCTGCTGCGCACGCTGCTCGAGCGGGGGGTCATTTCCGACTACGAGGTGACGCTCTTGCGTCGCGACGGCACACCTATCGTGGTTGCCACCTCTTCCCGGCTGCGGCTCGACGAGCACGGGGAGTTCCTGGGCGTCGAGGGGATCTTCCGCGATGTGACACAGTCGAAGCGAGCGGAGGCGGCGCTGCGGGAGAGCGAGGAGCGACTGCAGCGTTTCCTGCGCGGCTCTCCGATTCCCTGCTTCGTGATCGGGCCGGATCACAGGGTGGTGCTTTGGAACGACGCCTTGGCGGAGCTGACGAACGTGCCGGCGGAGCAGGTGATCGGGACGCGGGATCACTGGCGCGCATTCTACGATGTTCCCCAATCCTGCCTTGCCGATCTGCTGGTGGCCGGGGATTCCTCGGCGATGGCGGTCTGGCATGGGGGGAGTGCGCGCCGCTCGACGCTGATCGACGAGGCGTTCGTGGGGATGGAGTTCTTTCCGATGCTCCGCAAGGGCGGCCGGTGGCTGCACTACACTGCGGCGGCAGTCCGCGATCGCTCTGGCGTTCTCATCGGAGCCATCGAGACGATCGAGGATGTGACGGAGCTGCGGCGCGCGGACGAGCAGCTCCGCAGGTCCCAGCGTTTGGAGTCGATCGGGCGCCTGGCCGCGGGGGTCGCGCACGACTTCAACAACATGCTCACGCCGATCATGGGCTACGCGGGATTCTTGTTGGCGTCGCTGCAGCCCCTCGACGAGCGGCACGGGCATGCGGAGCAGATCCTGCGCGCTGCGCAGCGCTCGCGGGACCTGACCCGCCAGCTGCTCGCCTTCAGCCGCAAGCAGGTGCTGGACCTCAAGGCGATCGACTTGAGGGAGATCGTGTCGGGGCTTCAGAACCTGTTGCGACGGACGCTGCGCGAGGACATCGAGCTGCGGATCGGGCTTGCCGCGGAGGTCTGTCCGATCCTGGCGGACGTGGGACAGATCGAGCAGGTGCTGATGAACCTGACGGTGAACGCCCAGGACGCGATGCCAGGGGGGGGCATGGTGGCGTTGGAGGTGGGAATCGGGCACACGGATGCGCTCGCCGGCGTGCCGGTCGGCGAGATTGCCCCGGGACCGTGCGTGGTGCTGACGGTGTCCGACACGGGCACGGGGATGGACGAGGAGACGCGAGAGCACGTGTTCGAGCCGTTCTTCACCACGAAGGTCCAGGGCGCGGGCACGGGATTGGGTCTGGCGACGGTCCATGGGATTGTGAAGCAGCACGGCGGGGTCATTGTGCTGGAGACCAGTCCCGGTGCGGGCTCCACCTTCCGGATCCTCCTGCCGCTCGGGACGTCGATTCAACGCTCTCCCGCGGAGCAGGAGACGACTCCGTCTCGCTTCGCTCGCCCGGGCGAGACGCTCCTGGTAGTCGAGGACAGCAAGCCGGTGCTCGACTTCGCCGTCGCCGCCCTCGAAGGGGCGGGCTATCGCGTCCTGTCTGCGGGGAGCGGGGGGGAGTGTCTGCAGATGCTGGCCTCGTACCAGGGCGCGCTCGACCTGCTGCTGACCGATGTCGTCATGCCGAACATGAACGGCCGGGAGCTATCGGAGCGTGCGAGGCAGGTGTTTCCGGGGCTCAGGACGCTGTACATGTCGGGCTATCCACAGGACGTGATTGACCAGCAGGGGATTCTGGAGGCGGGGGTCCGTTTGCTTCGGAAGCCGTTCACGATCCAGGAGCTGACCACCAGCGTGCGAGACGCGATCGAGTCTCCGCGTGCCGGGGCCGACGCCGCCCAGGGACCGGGAGACTCGCCCATTTGGGTGAGGAATCGTGTGTAGGAACTGGCGCGCAGCCAGCAGATCGCGGCGGGCGGCAAGTCGGAGAATGAGCGCCTCAAAGCCAAGGCCGAAGTCGCCAAGGCGGAAGCCGAGCTGATCGTCCTCAACAACCGTCGCA
>JAKLDZ010000541.1 GCA_022703255.1 Myxococcota bacterium
TGCGACGACAGGTCGCACTGGATCCTGGGACGAGGGGTCGCGTTCGGGACGATTGCCTGCGGGATCGGGATCGGAAGAGCCGCGAGCGTAGCGTCTCTTGCGCGCCGAAGACGGCGCCCCCGAGTCGCTCATGCGGGGATGGGCCCCGGATTCGATCAGCGCCGCGATGTCGGTCCCCGAGGGTCGAGGCCCGCACACGATGCGGGCAACGCGATCCCCGTACTCCTGCAACGCGTCCGATGCGAACGGCAGCAAGGCGTCGGTCAGCTCGGACACCGATGCGAAGCGCTCGTGCCGATCCTTGGAGAGGCAACGGAGCACGATCTCGGAGAAGGCGGCCGGAACCGAGGGATCCAGCTCGTGAAGCGGCGTGGGTTCCTCCATGAGGATCGACGCATGAAGGTCCGCCGTCGTGTCCCCCTCGAACGGCACGCGCCCCGACACCAGCTCGTAGAGAATCACTCCGAGGGAGAAGATGTCCGAGCGCGCATCGACATCCCGCGCCTCCCGAAGCTGCTCGGGCGACATGTACGTCGGCGTGCCGAACGTCGTCGTCTTCTCCGTGAGGTACGACGGACGCTGCCCCGACTCGGTCGGAACCATCGCCTTCGCGATCCCGAAGTCGAGCACCTTCACATGCGACACGCCGTCTGCGCGCCGAGCCAGAAACAGGTTCTCCGGCTTCAGATCGCGGTGCACGAGCCCCATCGCGTGCGCCTCGCCGATCCCCTCGCAAGCCTGCACCACATACTCGATCGCCTCCCCCACCGGGACCGAGCCGCGCCCGTCGAGCACCACCCCGAGATCGCACCCCTCGAGGAACTCCATCACCATATACGGCTCGCCCGACTCGAGCATGCCGACGTCGAACACGCGGGCCACGTGCTCGCTCTTGAGGCGCGCAGCGGAGCGCGCCTCTCGCATGAACCGCAACACCATCTCCGAGTTGGAGGCGAGGGACGGGAGCAGGACCTTGAGAGCGACGACCTGATCGAGCAGCACGTTGGTAGCGGAGCCGACGGCGCACATCCCGCCGACACCGATGATCCGGTGGACGAGGTACTTGTCCTGAATGATGCGACCGGGGCGCAGGACGGCCTCTGCGGCTTCGTGCTTGTCCTGAGCGGCGGGCATCTGCTGAACCATGGCGTGCGTGGATGCTAGCGAACGGAACCGATTCGGACCACCCCTACCTCATCAACCCGTACCCCCTCCCCAGCAGGGCCGCGAAGAGGTTGGCCATGGCGTGCAGCGCGACCCCGGCGCCGATCCCCCCGGTCCGGGTGCGCAACCAGCCGAAGAGCAGTGCGGGAAAGAAGACCGCGAGCCGTTCCGGGCGAGGTTCGGTGAGAAAGTGCCCCACGCCGAAGAGCACGGAAACCCCGACCAACGCCCACCCGAGCCGCGCCCCCAACACCTTGCGCCGCGTTCCCCACGCGTCGTCGAGCGCGGTCTGCAGATATCCTCGGTAAAATGCCTCTTCCGGCAGCGCGATCACCAGGATCTGACCGAGGATCTCGTCGGACCACGACTCCGGCGCCACCCATCGGAACGGCTGCGACGGTTTCCACCACATCGTGTAGCCGACCCAGAAGAGGGGGAACACCACGGCGGCAATGGCCGCGGCCCAGCCGAGCGCGCCCAGGGACTCGCGGGCGAGGCGCGACGCCGACAGCGGCTTGCGGTCCAGCAGGCCGCCGAGGGACAGGCCGTGATGCGCGACCTGGGCATCCTCGCCTCGCAGGGCGCCGGCCCAGGTCGCCGCGAGGAACGCCAACCCCACCCCGGTGGCCGCGTAGCGTTCGGGCAGCGCATAGGACAGGCCGGTCACCACGCAGGTCGTGACGGCAGCCAGGATGAGAGGACGTTTCGCCCCGGGCATCGACGGTCCGCGTAGCAGAGATGGGGGGCCGGAGGGAGAAAACCGGCGGCGACCCTCGCGCTCGGGGGGAGACCACCGACCCGTCCACGCCCCCTGTAAACATCCTCTCCGCCAGGATCTGCCGCGGAAGGTGATCGGATCATCCACCTCTTCTGGTATGGTCGCCGCGCGTGAATCGGCTCGGGGTGCGCCTTCGCGCGCCCGCCTGGAAACCCGTTGGAGGGATCATGGCCCACGTACCGGATGAGGCGGACTTCAAAAAAGGCTCGATCGGCGTCAAGGTCGTCATCGTCGGCCTGCTTCTCGCCCTGATCGGCGGCGTGCTGCTGTTCGTCGGGATCAAGCGCGAAGGCGAAAAGCTCACGATGGATCAAATCGTCGCGGAGCAGAAACGCATCTACATGCTCCCGAAGGATCAGGCAGCGGCCGCGTGGCGCAAGTACGCCGCGGATCCCAAGGAGTACGAGCTGCAGCAGGAGGCCCTCCTGCAGCTCGCCTGGCTCAAGGATCCGCAAGCAGTCCCCCTCGCCATCCAAGCGATCGAAAGCGACGATCACCGTCTTCGCGGCGTAGCGGCGCAGGTGCTCGCCCACTTCGGCACGCCGGCCGCCGACGCGGCCAAGCCGGCGTTGCTCAAGGCCATGCAGGAGGCCAACCCCACCTCGGGCGACGAGCCGCAGATCGCCTGGGCGCTCATCGCGCTGCGCGAGCAGTCCGCGCTCGACCGCGTGCTGAAGGTCTACCGCGTGGGTCACCTCGGCAAGGTCCAGCGGCTCGGCGGCGGCCCCGCCTTCGACCCCGAGATCCTTGCCAAAATGGCTTCGGTGGATGTCTGGGCCCAGAAGGTCGGCGACGAGAGCCCGTCGGTGCGTCAGTTGGTGGCCACGATCCTGTCGAAGGACGCGAGCCCCAAGTTCACCGACACGCTCATCAAGCTGGTGCAGGACAAGGACATCGAGGTCGCTCGCGAAGCGGCTCCGGGCCTCGGACGCATCGGTGACGAGAAGGCGCGTCGCCCTCTCCTCGACGCGCTGGCGAAGGCCGACAAGGACAGCCGTCAGAAGTTCCTCGACGCGCTCCGCGACGGCATCGGCGGTCCGGGCCTGGTGCTCGCGCTGCAGTCGATCGACCGCTCCGAGCCGAGTCGCGAGTTCAACCAGACCAAGATCATCTTCGAGAAGCTCAAGGCGCTGGCTGATCCTCGCTCCGCGGATCTGCTCGTGCAGTACATCGAGACCAAGCCTGCGATCCACTGGAAGACCGAAGCCGCCATGCGTCTCGCAGAGGTCGGCGACCCTCGCGCCGTGCCCTACCTGGCCGAGCGCATGCGCCTGGACACCCAGAAGATCTACGGCACCTCGGATCTCGACGAGCTCAAGGCCCTGGCGCGTGACGACAACGAGCGTGTGATCGGCTCGCGCATGCTCGCGGATCTCGCGGTGCTGCACCCCGACAAGCGCCCGGTGTTCCTGGAGCAGGCCGAAGAGGCCGTGATGGAGTGGATCACGGGGATGCCGCAGCCCCACGCCAACGGCCTGCGGTTCCTTGCCGCCGCGGAGTCGAAGAAGTCCCTCGCCAAAATGCGCGACTGGGCCTTCCCGGCAGCCCGCCTCCCTCGCGAAGGTCAGCAGCCCCCCTTCCCCACCGAGTGGGCCGTCGCTCAGAGCGCCCTGCGCTACCTCGGTTGGATGAAGGACGCCGACTCCTGGCCGAAGTTCGAGAAGCAGCT
>JAKLDZ010000542.1 GCA_022703255.1 Myxococcota bacterium
CCTGAGGTACCGGCCGCGCCTCCCTGGGGGCCGGCCTCCTGGCCGGAGCCTCCGGTCGCCGGAGGCACGCTCGAGTCGTCCGAGTCCGAGCTGCACGCGGAGTGAGACGCGAGCACACCCAGCGACATCAGAACCAAGGCGAAGCGCGATCCACACGATTTCGCGGACATCACACGAACCTCCGTCGACAGAACGAACCCGGCCCGCCAGCATGCCGAGGGTCGCGGGGATGAACGACCGGGCTGGGCAGTAGCAAGCAGCGGGCCATGCGAGACGCGCGCAGGCTCCTGCCTCCCTCCGCCAGACGAGCGGCGTCCTGGACACCGCTCGACTGGACACATGGTCTCCGCAGGAGGCGACAGGTCAACGATTCTGGCCACTTGAGAGCGGCGTCCAACTGGACACAAAGTGTCCAACTTCCTGGCTGTCTCCGCGGCTCAGACTCGCCCTTGTCGCACGCCCAGCTCTGGTGGTATTCCTCTTCTTGGTTGGAGGTTCCACTGGACACCACGCAGCCCATCGAGGGCGCTCGCCCCACTTCCGGTCGACTCGCGCCCGGCGGCATCGGGATCGTCCAGGTGTTCCCCTGCTCCCTGACCCGAGCGCCCACCCTCTTCGAGCTTGTACGCCCAGCCGTCGCGGGCCGAGACCCCGACTGCGCCGTCGCCATCCCCTCCGTCTCCGTTTCGCGCAACCACGCGCAACTCCAGCCCTGCCCGAATGGCCTCATCGTCCGCGACCTCGGAAGCCGCAACGGAACCTTCGTCGATGGCGTTCGCGTCTCGGACAGTCAGATGGATGCCCCCGTCGGCTCCGTGCTCCGCTTGGGCGGCATCATCTTCCTGGTGGCTCAGGGCTGCATCCGTCAGCGCTGCGTGCCGCGACGTCTCCCCGCGTCAACCACGCATCTGAGCTTTGACGCTGTCGCCGGGGCCTCTCTCGCGCGGTTATGGGACCGCGCTGCGGACGTCGCAGCCCAGCGGGTTCATGCGCTCATCGAAGGAGAGACCGGAACGGGCAAGGAGATTATCGCCCGAATCATCCACGACGGCCGTGGGCCGTTCGTGGTCTTCAACTGCGCGGCCATCCCGGTGCCGCTCTTCGAAGCCGAGCTGTTCGGTCATGCTGCCGGCGCGTTTACCGGAGCCCATCGGCGGCGCCTGGGGCTGTTCTGCCAAGCCAACCACGGCACGCTGTTCCTCGACGAGGTTGGCGAGATGCCGCTCGAGGCCCAGGCGAAGCTGCTGCGCGCACTCGATGCCCATCGGGTCAGGGCCCTGGGAGAGTCCGAGGAAGCCACGGTCGAGGCGACCATCGTCGCTGCAACCAACGTGGACCTCCTGGGCGCTTGTCGCGTGGGACGTTTCCGCGAGGATCTCTACTTCCGTTTGTCCGCGCGCAAGCTCCACGTCCCCCCGTTGCGCGCGTGTCGGGACAGCATCCTGCCTCTCGCGACGCTCTTCCTGGAGGAGTCCGCGCGGAATGCCCACTTGACCCCCGAGGCGGCGGAGGCGCTGCTCCTGGCGCCATGGCGCGGCAACATCCGTGAGCTCAACTCCGTCGTCAAGTCGGCTGCATTCGACGCCGAGCTGAGCGGACGCCTCGGAATCCTTCCCGACGACCTGTTTCCGCCCAACGATCTCGCCCTTCCGGCCTCTCCCACCGTCGCGCGCGGCCCCTCGAGCGCCGCCCCCCTGCCGCGCAAGCGCGGTCTCCCGGTCGCACGACAAGACATCATCACCGCCATGGCCGCTGCCAACGGCCACGCGAACAAGGCCGCTCCCGCCCTCGGGATGTGCAGAGCGTCGTTCTACAACCACTGCAAGCGTCTCGGGATCAACCTCGACGAGCTCAGACCTCCCAACACCAGGGTTCCGACGAGATGAGCTGCCGTTCGCTGGATTCTTGCGCCGACTCGACTGCCACGCTCGACCCCGATCGACCCGAGCTCCCCGCCGTCGCACCTGCACCTCCTGGCACGCCGGCCGGAGATCCCCTCGGCTTGTGCGGCTCGGTGATCGAGGCGAAGTACCGCGTCGATTCGCTCGTCGGCCAGGGAGGACACAGCTATGTGTATCGCGCGGAGCACCTCGCGCTCCAAGCGCCCGTTGCCATCAAGTTCCTGAAGCCCGACACGAGCCACTCCGAAGACGAGCTCCTCCGTTCCGAGGCGTTTCTCGAGGAGGGCAGGCTCCTGTTCCGCGCCTGCTCGTTGCACCCCGCGGTCGTGCAGCTCAAGGACTGCGGCTCGGTGTGCACCCCGCAGGGCTCGGTCCCCTTTCTGGTCATGGAATGGCTCGACGGAAACACGCTCGCTGACGAGATCGCGAGTCGGAACGCTTCCGAGGGCAACCGGACTCTGCAGCAAGCCCTCTCGACGTTCGCTCCGGTCGCGGAGTGTCTCGGGGTGCTCCACGCGAGCGGTATCACGCACCGGGACATCAAGCCCGGAAACCTCATCGAGGTTCCGGTAAGCGTCGCGACACCGATCAAGCTGGCCGACTTCGGGATCGCGAAGTGGACACCCACGGATCAGCCTTGCGCCTCCACGAGCGGGCTGAAGCTGACTCCGCAGTTTGCCGCCCCCGAGCAGTGGTCGCGGCGTCTCGGCAAGACGGGCCCGTGGACCGACGTCTACTCCTTCGCTCTGTGCGTGATGCACTGGATGGCCGGCCACAAGTCCGATCTCGCGACCTGGGATCACGTCACCACCACGCTCGATCCCGGTCACCGGCCCACGCCCCGTCACTACGGCCTCGAGCTTCCCAGCCCGGTCGAACGCGTGTTCGAGCGCGCGGTGTCGCTGTCACCGCAAGCTCGATACCCCACAGCGATGGAGTTCTGGACCGCGCTCACCGATGCAGCCGGGACGCGAGCCCGCCCCCGCGGCTCGAGCGTGCGTACGCTGGTCATCGCGACCTCCGCTTCCGCGTTCGCAGCGGCGCTGCTCGCTGGGATCATTCACTCCCGCGCGATCGCATCTCCTGCCCGCGCCGCTGGCACCGCGTCGATCCCTTCTCCCGAGCCTTCGATGGCCCGCCCCCTCGATCCTCTCGCCTCCGCTGCGGTGGAGCCTTCGCCTCCCGAGCCGCAGGAATCCTCCGCCGCCCCACCTCGCCCGGCGTCGCGAGGGAACCACGGGGTGGAACCCAAGCACCGGACCAACGCGCTGGGCGGGAGCGCGCCTGTCGCGCGGACAACGACGTCGTCCTCTCCACTGCCCCCCACATCCTCGCCTGCCCCCGCCGACATCCTCCAATCCAGAACAGGGCCGCTGTGAGGGCGCTTCCGCTCGTGGCTTGTCTCCTTCTGTCACTGACGCCGGCAGTGGGTCTCGCCGAGGGCACGGATCCCGCGATGGCGGAGCAGGCCCGGCCGTACTGCCGCCGGCTGGTGGTGGGTGACCTCGCGCAGCTCGACCTCGACGCCGCACTCGGCGGCGCGCGCTACCGGGTGATCGTGGCGGCCGCGGGCGACCTCGAGCACGCGCGGGTGGTGGACCTCATCCGGTCTGCCTTGGGGGACTGGACGGGGCGGTCCGCGGCAACGAACGGCGGCTCGCCCGTCTGCTATCACACCGTGCACCACGAGGAGCGGGATTCGGCGCAGC
>JAKLDZ010000543.1 GCA_022703255.1 Myxococcota bacterium
GTTGGCGGAGCGCTGCCAGCGCAGGATCCCTGCTCGTTTGCTCCTGCGGGATCGCGTCGAACGCCTCTCGCGCCAGCTCGACCTGCGCGTGATCGAGCCAGGCCGTGACCACCCAGCGATGCAGGTGCCTGGCGAGCCAGGGATCCCGTCGAACCCATTCGCCGTCGGGATCGACGCGGCCCACTGCGGCGATCCACTCGGAGCGCGCCTCACGAAATCTCGCTTGCCCGATGAGAAAGCTCACGAGCCGGGCGTTCCACCAGGGATTGTCGCCCTGGAGCTGCACCGCGGTCCGCAATGACGCCTCCGCTGCCGAGCGATCCTTGCCGGCACGGTCCAGATTGAACCCGAGATAGTGCTGGGCATAGGAGTCATCACGACCGAACCTGCCCAGGCATTCCTCGTAGAGACTGGCTGCCGACTCGTAGCGCCCGCGCAGACTCAAGGCGCGAGCCCGGTCCCAATAAAACTCGCGGAATGGAAGCTCCAACGCTCTCCACTCGGTCTCCGAGGCGTCACCCGCATTCGCCAGGTGGTGGACGCGCTCGAGCCAGTCCACGGTACTCCGGGATTCTGTCACGCGGGGCTGGCCGTCCCGCTTGCCATGATAGACGGCGAGCTGCTCATGCGCCGGCTCCACGTCCGTCTCGATCCACGCACGGCAGCGACGATCCGCGGCGAGTGACAGCACTGCCCCGCGCACCCGTTCGTGCATCGAGACGCTCTCCTCGCCGTACGCAAGCCACTCCGAAAGCAACTCCGCAGTCTCCGACGAAGTGCCCGCCACGTCACCGACCGATGCCCGGTCGATCGGCCATCTGGCCAGCGCGAGGCGATACGCGGCCCGCGCGAGATCCGAAGACCGCTTGAGCACCTCGAGCAACAGGTTCTCCAACGGTTGCAGACCGGGTACGCCATCCAAGGCCTTACGCAGCCTGTGACTGTCCACGCCCAAGGCAAGCAGGCCCACCGAGAGCCGATACTGCACCGGTGACATCGCCAACGACGTGCACCAACGGAGCACTTCGCCCGCGAAGCCTGCCCAAATCCCGAATTGCGCCGTCGGCACCAGCTCCGGATTCACTCGCATCGGCCGAAGCTCGATCCGAGACCCCCGGCCGATCCAAGCCGGCGTCAGATCGACGGCGCTTCCGGCGAGCAACACGATTCGCAGATCGGGATCGGAGGCGAACCCTTCCAGGACTTCCAGCGCATGTTCCCTGCGGATCCGCCGCTCGGGAGTGTCATCCACGACCGCCAGCCCCAACCGCCAGTTCGACGGCAGTCGGATCGCCAGGCCCATGTCGCGCTCCACCAGCCACCCCGCAACCCGTGCCGCCCGCAGCCCCAGCGGCGCACTGTCGAACAGCTCCGTCAATCGGCTCGGCCCCACCCCGGCAGCCGCCTGGATGAGCGCGTGCGCGGAAGCGTCGGGATCGTCCAACGACGGCGGCTCCACCGTCACGAATCCGCGTTCCCGCCCCAACTTCCTCAGGAACACGCGCCTGCCCGACCCCGTTGAACCGAGCACGGCCACTCGTGCCCCGGGAACGGACACCCGTCGCTCCAGGTCCTCCCACGCACTGTCTTGCTGATCGTGCTCGGAAAGATTCATCATCCGCCGCCTCTTGCTACCACACCGATGCCGACGGCGCGCCCCCCAAAAAAGTGACGCCATGCGCCCGCACCGCGGTCACGGGCGCTCGTCCGCGCAACATGCGGCCATCGACGCACACGGCGCCGCCCCGATGCACGTTGCCCACCCGCATCACGAGGCGTGATTCGCGGCGCCGACCCCATACACGATACCCACCCGCCGCGATGGGGCGTTGCATCGGGTTGCGTTCCCACCCGCCGCGATGGGGCCAGCTTCGCGATGTTGAGCGGGTGGGCTGATGGGCCTTCGGCCCCGGAACCGGAGCGCGTGACCTCACCACCATCATCTGCGCCCATCCGCGCAATCTGCGGCTCGCCTCCGATCCGAATCTGCGCCCATCCGCGCAATCTGCGGCCTCCGATCTGGGGAAAGCCGCCTTGACGAGCCACTCCCACTAGTCAAGGCTACGTTACTAGCGCACCCTCTTGGTCACGCTGGCTTTACTAGCCGCCGCGCCTGGTCAAGCGGATGCTTCCAGCAGGTCGGACCATGCCCAAGCGGATCACCGGACGGTACGAGCGGACGACATTCGGCGGCGAGGAAGTCGCCGCGTTCGTCCCTTTCGCCCTCCCCCCGGCCGACCCGCCGATCGAGCTGAACGACAGACTTGCTGCACGGCTGCGGCTCGCCTCGCAAGCCCTTGTTCGTCTGGAGCTCGCGGGCGAGATGGTCCCCTCGCTCGACTGGTTCATCTACGGGTTCGTCCGCAAGGAGGCCGTGATCTCGTCGCAGATCGAGGGCACGCAAGCCACGTTGGTGGACCTGCTTGCGTACGAGGCCCAGGGCGGCGGGGAGGCGAGGGCAGCCCCGAACGCCGACGTCCGGGAGGTCTGCAACTATCTCGACGCGCTCGCCTACGCCCGCGCGGAGCTCGCCGATCCGAGAGGGCTCCCGCTCTCGATGCGCCTGCTCAACCAGACACACGAGCGGCTGATGCGTGGCGTGCGCGGGGCGGACAAGCAGCCCGGCGAGGTGCGAACCAGCCAGAACTGGATCGGTGGAAGCCGTCCGGGCAACGCCGCATACGTCCCACCCCCGCCGCACGCACTCGCCGAGGTGCTGGGAGCCTTCGAGAAGTACGTGCACGCCGACGACGCGCTGCCTCCGTTGATCCGCGCTGGCTTGCTGCATGTGCAGTTCGAGACCATCCATCCGTACCTCGACGGAAACGGCCGCGTCGGACGCTTGCTCGTGACGCTGTTGCTCGAGCACTCGAATCTTCTGACCCAACCGCTGCTCTACCTGAGCCTCTTCTTGAAGCGGCACCGCGAGGAGTACTACCGGCGCCTCAACGCTGTGCGCGTGGACGGAGCCTGGGAGGAGTGGCTCGACTTCTTTCTCGACGGCGTCGCTACGATCGCCGACGAGGCGGTCGCGTCAGCACGCGATCTCTTCGCGCTCGTTGCCGCAGATCGAACGCGCGTGCTCGCGCACGAGGGCATGTCGATCGTGGCCCTGAAGCTCTTCGAGCTGCTCCCGCGCCATCCGGTCGTGACGGTCGCCTCGGTCATCAAGCTCGTCGGTGCCACGAAACCCACGGCCGGCCGCGCGATCGATCTGCTGGTCGCGGCGGGCATCCTGGCTGAGACCACAGGGAAGAAGCGGGAGCGGTCGTTTGCCTATCAGGCGTACTTGGAGCGCTTGCGCGTCGGCACCGACCTGGAGCGAAGTCGAAGCCCGAGGTAACCCCCCGGCCTCCCCGGCGGATCGTGGATGCGAGACGTCAGGTTGCCCACCCGCATCGCGGGGCGTGATTCGCGGCCGTCAACGTGGTCGTGTTCGGCAACGTGGTCGTGGTCGTGGTCGTGGTCGTGGTCGTGGCGTTCGGCACGGCGTGACCATCCACGACCCGCATCGTTGGACGGGATTCGGGGCGCCGACCCGATTCGCGTTGCCCACCCGTCGCGATGGGGCGTTGCATCGGGTTGCGTTTCCACCCGCCGCGAT
>JAKLDZ010000544.1 GCA_022703255.1 Myxococcota bacterium
ATCGTCGCCGAAGCCGAGCAGCAGGGCTATCGCAACGGCACCGAGGAGTTCCAGATCCTCGACAGCTCTTCGTCGCACCTCGGGATGTCCCTCGGCAAAGCCGCGGCCGTGTTCGCCGATCAGATGGGTGCGACGGCCATGGCATGCATGTCGGACACGGGCAACGCGGGTATTCGTCTGACGGCGCAGCGCCCTTCGGTCCCGGTCTACGTCTTCTCCTGCAACCTGTCCGCGGTTCGCCGCATGAACCTCGTGCGAGGCGCCCACGGCATCCTGCTGCCCGAGGAGCCTCCCCCGGGACACGTCTTCCCCGCCATGGAACGCATGCTCCTCGAACGAGGCCTCATCCACGTCGGCGATCCCGTCGTGTACACCGCAGGACTGTCCCTCAAGCGCAACGTCACCACCAACACGATCCATCTGCGCACGACGGAATCCCCCCGCGCGTGATCTCGCGCGTTCGGGCTGTCTTGCAGGACCCCCCCGAACGCCGTATTCTTCTGCCCCTCTTCGTCCCCCTCTCCGAGGAATCCATGAGGACCATCCCCTTGCGCCTGCTCGCGTGCCTCGTCGTCGGCTCTCTCCTCGTCCCCGCTTGCGGTTCGACCGATTCCCCGGCCACTCCCGCCAGCAACGACGGCCAGCGTGTGCCGCAGCTTCCTCCGGCACCCGGGGGAAAGGCCGACAGCTACGTCAACCAGGCCGCAAGGGAGTTCGAGTTCACCGGCACGGCTCACATGGCCGCGCCCTCCGGCTTGGAGTCGATGACTCCCGAGGACGCCGACAAGGCTCTCAAGAAGGCTGCCGACTCCCGCCTCGCGTCCGTGGCTTCCGCCATCCAGTCCTACCTGTCGTCGAAGGCCCGGGAAATGAACGCGCAGATCCCCGGCGAGCTCCCCCCCGAAATCGCCGCCCAGGTCCAGAACGTCGACGATGCCACGCGGCGCAGGATCCTCGAGAACTGGAAGACGCAGCAGGAGGTGTCTGCGGCCACCCGCTCGTCGAAGCGCCACCTCGAGTCGATCCGGAAGGAGGCCGACGGCTCCTACGCATTCGACTTCGAGGTCGAGGCGTTGATGTCGAACAAGCTCTCCGAGAAGGTCTTCACGGCGGGGGACACGTTCGAGGTCACGGTCACACAGTACTCGGCCGAGCCCAAGTCGGAGACGATCGTGGTGAAGGGCAAGCAGACGGCGTCGAGCGACGGCTATCCGCGCTATGACGAGCTGTTCTCCGACGGTGTGCTCGAGGTCGCGTTGCACATTGGCGGCGACTACAACAAGGAAGAGGTGGAGATCTGCTGTGCGGGCGACGGCGGTGAGCCTTCGTGCCACAAGGAGACGTGCGCGAACAGCTGCGAGCCCGTCGAAGACGCCTGCTCCCGTCCCGCTCCGGAGGGCTGCACGGCTACGAAGCTGGGAGGTCGTATCGATCGTTGGACTGCCGAAGGCATGGTGAACCTGCTCAAGGAGCAGGGCTTCTCCCACGAGGCCTCGACCTACAAGGACCTGAAGATCGACTCTCCTCCGTTCGTCAAGACGTTCGACTTCGCCGGAACTCCCGTCGAGGTGCGCGTGAAGATCGTCTACCCCGAGATCGTCGCGTGCGGCGAGGAGCAGAAGCTGGTCGAGTCGATGAAGGAGAGCCTGGCGACGCGCGAGGTGATCATCTACGCGGGGCACGCCGGTCCCGGGGCCGGCTACGTGCTCGACTACCAGCCCTCGGTGGAGCTCGACGACTCGGTCTGGAAGACGCTGCCGATGCCCCAGACCTACCAGGTGCTCGTGATGTACGGCTGCCAGACCTACTCCACCTACGCCGACGCGATGTACGCCAATCCGAACAAGAACGACGCCAATCTCAACGTCGTGACCACGGTCAACACCATGTGGACGAACATGGGACTGCCCGGTACCTCCACCGTGCTCTTTGGGATGCTGATGCAGGAGAACGAGTCTCAACGTCATCTGCCCGTGAGCTGGCTCAATCTGCTGAGCTGGCTGAACCTGCAGGATCAGAACGCTCACACACACTATGGCGTCCATGGCGTCGACTCGAATCCGAAGATGAGCCCGTGGGTCAGGACCTCGGACCTGTGCGGACCGTGCGAGAAGGACACGGACTGCCCCGGCGGCGGGAATTTCTGCCTGACCTTCCCCGACGGTACGAAAGGCTGTGGCGCGGTGTGCACGGACGACTCCGGGTGCGGCGATGGCTATGGCTGCATCGCAATCCCCGGCCTCGAAGGCTCGGTCATCCCGAAGATGTGCGTGCCGCTCGACATGAGCTGCCGCACCCCTTGACCCACGCTTCCGGCAGCTCGTGCCTCTTTCCGCCGCGTGCGCCGCTGCTCCTCACAAGTGACCCGGCTTCCTCTCCTGCAGCATGATAGCGTAGCGGCATGCGCCGCCTCGCCTTCGCGTCTCTCGCAACGTCGGCTTCCCTCTTGTCCCTGCCCGCGCTCGCGCACCCCTCGCTGTACTTCGATGCAGCGGGCCTCGCCCAGCTCAAGCAGCTCGCTGCCGACGACACCGACGCTGGACTGGGGTGGAGCTACGCCGAGGTGTTCGACGGGATCGTGAAGGCGGCGGATCAGTATCTAGCTGGCAAGTACACGTACACGGTGGAGATTCCGGATCCCGACGGCAACGGCTCGGCGACGTGGACCTATACGCTGTCCTCGACGATGCCGCCCGCGCATCCGAACAACAAGAGCTACCCGCCGTGGACGAAGGTCTCGCGGGATCTGCAGTCTCGGATGGAGGTGCTTTCGTTCGTGTACGCGGTGAGCGGTGATGGGAAGTACCTCCATAACGCCCAGGGAACGGGTGCTCTCGACGTGGCGAAGGCCGTGGCTGCGTGGGCGAAGTGGACCGACCCCGAGTACGGCTGCGGAACGGGGAATAGCTGTCTCGACACGGCGCACCTGTCCCTCGGTGTCGGGCTGACGTACGATCTGGGCTTCGCGGCGATGACGGAGGCGGAGCGGAAGCTGCTGCGAGACGCGATCATTGCCAAGGGGGTGACCCCGCTGGCCACGGACGTGAAGGCGGCGAACACGACCTCCGGGGGGATCGGCGCGTGGTTCAACGGCTATGCCCTGCGTGTGGCCGGGCTGGCTGGCGGAGCGTGCGCCGTGGCGGAAGACGCACCGACGCAGTCGCCGGCCTGGACGACCCTCGCGCGCGAATCCGTCCTTGCCTTCTACGGCTCGCAAGGCGCGGACGGCGCGGCGTTCGAGGGGCAGCTGTATGGCTCCTACGCAGTGGACAACCTCGTCATTGCGGCGCACGTGCTCGAGCAGAAGTCCCCGGGCTCGGGGCTGTTCGATCATGCGTGGCTGACGGGAGTCCCGAGGTTCGCGGGAGCCTTTCTCGGCACCGACAATCGAACCCTGGCGAACTTCGGCGACTCATCGCTCGCGGCGTATTGGTCCACCACCATGTTCGCCCTCGCCGCCCATGTAGCCGACCGTGATGTCGGCCAGCACATTCGTGTAATCGACACAGGTGCGACAGGTCAGCGGAAAGAAGTCGTTCGGCAGCTGCGACAGCGGCAGCATCAGGAAGGGAATGGC
>JAKLDZ010000545.1 GCA_022703255.1 Myxococcota bacterium
CGTTTGACGCGCTGAGAGCTGAGAAGGCGCCGTTGCTGATCGAAGTGGCGGGCGCGCCGCTGCGGCTGCTGGCCGGGCGCGCCGCCTTCCTGCCCGATCACGGCGCGCTGCTCTTCGCGCTCGCCGAGCACTACCGCTTCACCCGCGACGCCGACTGGCTACGCCGCGTCGCGCCGCAGATGCAGCGCATGACGGCCTGGCTGCTCGACCAGGTCGTCGCCCGTTCGTTGCTCCCCTACAAGCTCCACTACGCCCAGTTCCACGCGCTGCTCTTGCTGCACGGACGCGACCCCGAGGGGGTTCGCCCGAGCACGATTGGCGAGTTCCTCTCGGTCTCGCGCCCCAACGTCACCAAGCTGCTCGCCCGTCTGCAGGCGCGGCACTTGATCGAGGAGCGACCCGATCCCGAGGACGGCCGTGCCATTCGCGCGTTCATTACGGCGGAGGGGCGGATGATCGCGGAAAAGGCGGCCGAGACGCTGTTCGCGGATTTGGATCGGGTGATCGCGACGCTTCCGCGCAACGATGCGAAGTCGTTGCAGGGGTTGCTCGACGGATTCCGTGACACGGTGGCGACGTGGCTGCGTGGGCCGATCGAGTCGGCCTGACCGTCTCCCGACGCTCCTGATCCAGCGGCTCGCGCGAGCCGCCATCTTCCCGCTCTCCGATAGCCCTGGCTCGCCGGCGACCGCTCGTCCCCGCGTCGTTGCGCCCCCCCCCTGCGCGGCCCAGCCCGCAGTCGCGCGGTCTTCTCCTGCGTTGGCGTGGCATTCAACAAGGGACTCGCGCCCCGTTCCCGAACCGGCTACCTTCGGCGCAAGTCTGGGGTCGTTGCGCGAGCCCGCTCATCGTCGGGACCGTCGCGACCATCCCGTCCCTCTGAACGACACGACACTCCCTGGGCTCCCGGGCGCACCGCAGCGGCGGGGCCGGGCCCGATCAAAGGGCGCCATGCCGAAGATCCTTGTGGTCGATGATCAGCGCAACATGCGCACCACGCTGGCGATGATGCTTCGCGGCTCCGGCAACGAAGTGGAGGAGGCCAGCGACGGCGCGCAAGGCGCGGAGATGGGGGCCAAGGGCGCCTATGACGTCGTGCTGACGGACCTGCGCATGGGGGCCGTCGACGGCATCGACGTGCTGCGGGCGATCAAGCAGAAGAGTCCGATGACGGAGGTCGTCGTGATGACGGCCTACGGCACGATCGAGAGCGCGGTGGAGGCGATGCGCCTGGGGGCTTTCGACTACATCCAGAAGCCCTTCACCGAGCAGGAGCTGCTCGTGAAGGTGCAGCGCGCCTTCGAGAACCGCCGGCTCACCGGACAGGTCTCGCTGCTCGCCTCCGAGTTCCGCGAGCGCTACCGCTTCGAGAACATCATCGGCCGTTCGCAGCCCATCCGCGAGGTGCTCGCCAGGATCGTCAAGATCGCAGCCTCCGAGGCCACGGTGCTCATCACCGGCGAGAGCGGCACCGGCAAGGAGCTCGTCGCCAAGGCGATCCACGCCAACAGCAAGCGGGCCACCAAACCCTTCGTGCCGGTCAACTGCGCGGCGATCACCGAGACGCTCCTCGAGAGCGAGCTGTTCGGCCACGCGCGCGGCTCGTTCACCGGCGCGGTCTCCGCGCGCAAGGGGCTCATGGAGGAGGCCGACGGCGGCACCTTCTTCTTCGACGAAATCGCCGAGACCCCGATGTCGTTCCAGGCGAAGCTGCTGCGTGCGATCCAGGAGAACGAGATCCGTCGCATCGGCGAGAACAAGCCCATCAAGGTCGACGTGCGGATCATCGCGGCGACCAACCAGGAGCTGCTGTCGGCCATCGCAGAGAAGCGCTTCCGTCAGGACCTGTACTACCGCCTCAACGTCGCCCGCTTCGAGCTGCCTCCGTTGCGCGAGCGTCGCGAGGACATCCCGCTGCTCGCGGAGTTCTTCCTCGACAAGTTCAACCGCAAGAACTCCGCTCGCGCCCGCTTCGGCGAGGGCGTCGTCGAGTCCCTCATGCAGCTCGACTACCCGGGCAACATCCGCGAGCTCGAGAACCTCGTCGAGCAGGCGGTCGCCCTGTCCGGCGGCGGTGTGATCACGGCCGACGAGATCCTCCCGCGCACGACGCGTCCGCCGGGGGGCGGCACGGGCCGCACGCTGGCCGAGGTGGTGGACTCCGCGGAGAAGCTCGCGATCGAGAACGCGCTGCGCGAGTGCGATGGAAGCCGCGAGCGAGCGGCGGACGTTCTTGCGATCTCTCCGACGACGCTCTGGCGGAAGATGACGAGGCTGGGGATCGTGTTCGAGTCCAAGAGTCCCTGAATCCGGTCCCGTTGCATTCCTGCAACAGCGATTCCCGGGTCAGTTCGCCCTTGAAAGAGGTTGCGCGGCGCGACGGTCGCACCAATCGAGCATCTTCCCCTTGTTGTCTCGCTCCTTCGCGTCGTTACCCGAGTGCCCCCGTGCGTGGTCCGGTCATTGCTTTGCGGGCGGATGCTGTCGAGGTGGCTTGCATGGACGAGATGCCCAAAATTCTCATCGTCGATGATGAAGAGCGCCAGCGGAAGACGTTGTGCATCGCACTGCGGCTGGATGGTTTCGACGTCGAATGTGCGGGCAGTGCCCAGGATGCCCTGCAGATCCTCGAACATGGTCCCTACGACCTCGCCATCGTGGACCTCATGATGCCGGGCGTGAACGGGCTCGATCTCGCGCGCCAGGTGCAGCGCCTCTTCCCCCAGGTCAAGGTCGTCCTCACCAGCGCCTACCACCTGTCCGAGCGTCAGCTCGTCCGCGCCGGCTGCGGCGCCGTCGGCTTCGTCCCCAAGCCCTACCGCATGAGCGAGCTCGTCGCCTTCCTCAAGTCCAAAACCTCCTGCGCGTTGGCGTGAGCCCCACCGGAGGCGCCCCACGCGCCCCCTGCGAATCCGGGGCTTCGCCGCGTCCTCACATGTGCTAGGGGTGCCGCCGTCGTGCGCATCGAACTGTTCGACTTCGACCTCCCGGCGGACCGCATCGCTCAACGTCCAGCCGAACCTCGTGACGCTTCGAAGCTGCTGGTGCTCGATCCGGTGACGGGGGCGATCGAGGATCGGGTGACGGCGGATCTGGCCGGGCTGATCGAGCCGGGGTCGGTCCTCGTGGTGAACGACACGCGGGTGATCCCGGCGCGTTTGATTGGGCGCAAGGCGCGCACCGGGGGCAAGGTCGAGATCCTGCTCGTGCGCAAGGTGCAGGACGAGAGCGTGGTGATCGACGGAGTCCGCGTGGCGGCGGAGCGTTGGAAGGCCATGGGCAAGGCCTCCAAGCCGTTGAAGATCCCTTCCCACGTGCTGGTTGGCGACACGCTGCTGGTGGTGCTCGATCGCAAGTCGGAGCGCGACGGATTGCTGGAGGTGTTGCTGACGACGACGGATGGGGAGCCGGTGGAGGCGGTGGTGAGGCGGGTTGGACACGTGCCGTTGCCGCCGTACATACGCAGGGAGGACGACGCGACGGACGCCGCGAGGTACCAGACGGTGTTTGCGCGTGCGGACGGGGCGGTGGCGGCGCCGACCGCGGGGTTGCACCTGACCAACCGGCTGCTCGGGG
>JAKLDZ010000546.1 GCA_022703255.1 Myxococcota bacterium
GCCGACGCCGCGAGAGACACGGCGATGACCGCGCTGGCCAGACTCCGCCTGTCGCTCAACGAGCTCAAGGTCGAGATCACGCACCACGGCCAGGGCTTCGTGTTCCTCGGCTTTCAGTTCCATCCCACCGGCCGAAGGGCAGGGGCCAGGGCCGCACGGCAGTTGGCGCGACGCCTCGATGACATCCTGCAGGAGCGTCCGAAGGACGGCGGCGAGGAGATCGATGCGGTCCTGCACGGGTGGCTCGCGTACTACGGATCCTTGTCGGGAATCGACCTGCCGCAACCCGTCCGGGAGCGTGCCGAGGCGCTCGAGGCTGCGCGCGCCCAACACGCCCAGTTCGGTCCCGCCGGCAAGCGCGCGGGGAAAGCCCGGACTGCGGTTGAATCGATCCCGCACACCGAGCCGTCGCAGCCTCACCAGCAGGCGGCGCAGGGAGCGACGCGTTGGCAGCAAGCCGCCGAGGCGCTGCACCAGGCCGCGGGGGGCGAGGCGGCAGCGGCTGTCGGCGCGGAGCTCGCCGAGTCGCTCCGCATCGATCCCCAGACCTGGACCAGGCTCTCCGAAGCGCTGGCGGCCTTCGACGGTCCGGGCGTCGCAGAAGCTCTCGCCCGGGCGGGCCACTTCGCGGATGCGGCGGACGCAGAACGGATTCGTCCGCCGGCGCCGCGGATCGAGACGCCCGACAGGGCGGTGGTGATCGTCCCCGAGGATCCGAAGGAATCCGCGGATGCGGTCGAGTTGCCGACGCTCGATGTCAAGCAGGGCGACGCGGAGCGGATCCTGGAGCTGTTCGGTGGCGCGGAGCACACGTTTCCAAGAGATCTCCGCGTCGGAGACAGGAACCAGAGGGAACGGATCGTCGCCGCGCCGACTGCGGCCCACGTGCGGGAGCACCTCTCCGGGGCCTTCTGGATGGGAGTCTTCCCGCTCCGCGCAAACAACAGCGTGCGCTTCGCCGCCATTCGCGTTGTGGTTTCCTCGAAGGCACGCAAGGTGCCGGCAGACGACCCGTCTACGAGTCTCGCCGAGGCGGCGGACGACGTCCGGAAGCTGGTCGCGCAAGCCCGGGAGTCGGGGCTCGAGACGTTGACCAGCCTGGAACCGGGCCGCGGCTACACGATATGGCTGCTGCTTGCCGAGGCGGTGACGGCGCCCCGGGCGCGGGCGTTGGCGCAGTGCATCTGTGCGGGCGCAGGCGCTGCTCCCGCGTCGGTGACTCGGGAGCTGGTCCCGGCACAGGATGTCGCACGGCGGGACAAGCCTGGCACCCCGATCTTCTTGCCGCTCGGCCTGGACCCGCGGACGAAGGACCGGGCGTGGCTCTGCGATGAGGGACTGGCTCCGATTCTGGATCCGTGCGCGGTGATCAGGTCCTTCGTGCCGATTCCGTCGGAGCGCGTAGCTGTCGTGCTCGGACTGAAGGGCAGGTTGCGCATCGGGAGCGAGCCAGCCGAAGCGAAGGCAGGAGCCGGCGCAGGGAACCGCCCGAAGAGTGAGGCGGGGTCGGAGGTCGCCGGTCCGCCTGATCCAGTCGCGCTTGCCACCTCTCCCTTCGCGGCGACTCCGCGGGCCCAGCAGGTCTACGCCGGGTGTGCGGTGTTCCGCCACTTCGTGGACCAGGTGATGGCCGGCCACGGGCTGGGGACTTCGGAGAGAATGTGGCTCGCAGACGTCGCGGGACGGATGGGAAACGAGGCGGAGCCGGCGCTGGAGGCGATACTCCGTCACCTCGACGACTACCGGCCCGGGATGGCTTCGCGATCGTTGGTGCGGCTGTATCCCTATCCCACGAGTTGCGGACGCATCCGGCAGCGGTATCCCGAGCTGACCGCGAGGCTGGGGTGTGATTGCCGGTTCAGGGTTCCTCCGGGGGCCTATCCCACGCCGGTGCTCCACGCGATCGGGGCGGCCGAGGTCCCGGGGCTAGCGGAGCGCGTGCGGGAAGCTGCCTCGCGCGGAGGTGTGGCGCGTGCGGCGATGGCTGCCATGAACGAAGGGCGCAAGGAGCTCGGAGCGAAGGCTGCGGCGCTCTGCGCCCGGCTGGCTGAGCTTCGCAGGCAGATCAAGCTGCTCGAGAAGACCGTGTCGAGCGTTGAAGGGGAGCTCGACGCCGTGGTCGAGGAGGCAGGCGACACGCCGCTCGAGACTCCGTCGGGAACGCTTCGCCGTGTGGAGTCGGAGGGGCGGAGGCGGTTCGTGTTGGAGGTCTGATCGCGGACGACGCGTCCGCAGGAGGTGGGCGATGCAGAAGGATGAGCCTCAAGTTGTTCGGGCGCAGGGCACGAGACCGTTGATTCTGACGGACCCGTCGATCCTCGTACGCCACGCGAACCAGCGGCTGGTGATGATCCGCGACCGCAAGGAGGTGGCGGCTGTGCCAGTGGCGGACGTGTCACACGTTGCGTTGCACGGTCCGGTGACGATGACCGGTGCAGCGGTAGCGCGGTTGCTGGATGCGGGGATCGACGTCTCGCTGCACTCGAGCAGCGGGCGATGGCGCGGGATGATCACGGGGGCCAGGGCAGGGAACGTGTATCTCGTGCTGGCGCAGGCGGCGGCGTGGCGAGACGATGGCAGGCGTGCGCAGTTTGCACGGGCGCTGGTGGCGAGCAAGATCGAAGGCGAGCGGGAGTTGGTGCAGCGCAAGGGGATCGACCGCGGATCGGAGCGGTGCAGGGAGGCGGCTGCGAGGCTTGCGGAGTTGGAGAGGCGGGTTGCGGGGGAGCAGGAGGTGGAGGGGATCCGCGGTTTGGAGGGCGCGGCGGCGGCGGTGTACTTCGGGGTGTTCGGGGAGATGCTGAGCGCGCCGTGGGCGTTCGAGCGCCGGGTGAGGAGGCCGGCGACGGATCCGGTGAACGCGCTATTGGGGTACGGGTATGCGATAGCGTCGGGGGAGTTGGCGAGGCAGTTGGCGTGGGGAGGGTTCGACACGCGGATCGGGTTGCTCCACGGGACGCGGTATGGGAGGGAGTCGCTGGTGTTGGATCTGTTGGAGGAGTTCCGGGCGCCCCTGGTGGATAGGTTCACGCTGCGGGTATTGAACAACGGGCAGTTGGAGCCGGAGGACTTCGAGGAGGGGGAGGATCGGGCGGTGCGGTTGACGTCGGAGGGCCGGCGGAAGTACCTGGAGTTGTGGGAGCGGATGATGGGGGAGCGGGCGCCGCAGAGCAGGATGTACGACGACGGGGAAGCGGAGATGGGGGCGAAGGTGGTGACGAGGGAGAAGGAGGCGGGGTGGGCGGGGGTGAGCTGGCGGTTTCGGATGGAGCGGCAGGTGAACCGATTGCGTCGGTTCCTGATGGAGGGGGCGTCGTACTGCTCGCTGCACCGTGGGCGGACGAAGAGGCGGCGGGAAGCGGGAGCAGGGGGAGGAGGGGAGGCAGAGGCAGAGCGCGGGCGAAGTGGTGGAAAGGATTGACGGAAGTGGGGATCGATGAAAGGATGAAGGGGCGTCAGGGCATCCGGGCTGGTCCGCCCGGCGGGTCTTTGACAAAGGGTTCTCACAGGAGGCGCTTCAACCATCAAGAATTCGAGCAGTTGCCGGGTGGG
>JAKLDZ010000547.1 GCA_022703255.1 Myxococcota bacterium
GACCCCCGTGATCGACCTCGTCGAGCGCGGCGAGCAGCGCAACCGCTTGCTCCCCTGTCATCGCATCCCCCGCACGCACCGAGCCGTGACACGCCATCGTCGCCAGGACCAGATCGATCGCCCCCGACAAGTCCCGCCCGCCCGCGCGCGTGAGCTCGTCGATCAGGTCCATCGCCAACCTCTCGGGCGCGGCCCGCGACACGATCTGCGGCACCGCGGACACCACAGCCGCCGCAGGGCCGACCACGCGCAGCTCGAACCCCATCGACTGCACCAGCTCCTGCGAGGCCTCGAGGAACTCCGCCTGCGCCGCGTCGACTCGCACCGTCGACGGCAGCAGCAGCCGCTGGGAGGCCACCCTGCGCGCCAGGAACGACGCCCTCAAGCGCGCGAAGTTCACGCGCTCGGCCGCAGCGTGCTGGTCGATGATCACCAGCCCCGTCGCGCTCTCGCAGATCAGGAACGTGTTGCGCGCCTGCGCCAGGAACCTGAGGCCTCCATACCGGGCCGAGGACGTCTTCTGCTGCGGCAGCCCGAGGGGCAACAGCTCCTGATGCGCCGACGGTCCCGCGGGCTCCGGCTCCGGAGCGAGGCCCCAGGGATCCGGCTCCGGTTGCGTCGGGCTCGACGTCGCCACGCCCGCGGCTGCGAAGGGAGCGGAGCGCGCGAGCACCGGAGCGGAAGAGAAGGTCGGAGGCGTTGCAGCGACGGGTTGGGACGACGGGGCGACGGGCGGAGTCCAGGGCACGGCGGGCGCAGGTGCGGGGCCCCGCAAGGGAGCACCGCGCGAGCCCGCAAGCCCGAAGGCCCCCGCAAGCCCGTGCGACAACACGCTGTGCACCGTGTCGTGCACCGCGCGCGTGTCCGCGAACCGAACCTCCGCCTTCTGCGGGTGCACGTTGACGTCCACCAGCCCGGGATCGATGTCCAGATAGACCACGCCGATCGGATAGCGACCGCTCTCGAGCACGCTGCCGTAGGCATGAGCGATCACGCGATGGAGCACGCGGTCGCGGATCACCCGGTGATTGACGAGCAGCGTGAGGCCCGCAGCCCCCGAGCGCGCCGCCTCGGGCGGCGACAGCCACGCCTCGATCCGCAACGGCCCCCGCTCCCCCTCGATCCGCGCAAGCACCTCGTCGTCGTGGACCGCCGCAACCCGCTCCCCACGATCCGCGCTGCGCAGCCACTGCCGCACCGGACGTCCGTCGCGCGTCAGCACGAACGTGAGCTGCGGCGCCGTCAGCGCAAGCGACTCCACCGTCGCCGTGATCGCGGCAGCCTCGGCGCTCACCGACTTGAGGAACTTGCGACGGGCAGGCACGTTGAAGAACAGATCGCGGATCTCGATGACCGTGCCCGGAGCCATGCCGCAGGGACCCACCACCGCGGAGCCTCCCCCCTCGACAGTGACCTCGGTGCCGGCGTCGGCGTCGCGCGTGCGGGTTCGCACCGTGAAACGGCTGACCGAGGCGATGCTCGGCAGGGCCTCGCCCCGGAAGCCGAAGGTGCCCAGCGCGAGCAGATCGTCGATGCGTCGGATCTTGCTGGTGGCGTGGCGCTCGACCGCGAGGCGAGCATCGGCCTCGTCCATCCCGCAGCCGTCGTCCGAGACACGGATCAGCGACACCCCGCCCGCGCCCACGTCGATCTGCACGCGGGTCGCACCCGCATCGACCGAGTTCTCGATCAGCTCCTTGACCACGCTCGCGGGGCGCTCGACCACCTCGCCAGCGGCGATCTGGTTGGACAGGTCCTCCGGGAGACGGATGATGGAGGTCACGCTAGGACTCCTGCTCGGGCTGCTGGGTGTCGAGCCAGGCGAGGACGCGCGGGCGCGTGAGGGCGAGGGCGATGAGGGCGAGGGTGACGAGCTGAACGGCGAGGACGCTGCGGAAGAACCACCAGCCCATGGAGGCGGGAGGTGTGTCGGGTCCCGGAGCAAATCCGGGAGGTGGACGGCTCGCGGCGTCGATGAGGATCGAGCGCAGGGGGCGTTCGAGGACGTAGTCGACGATGGTGAAGGCGAAGTTGGCGGCGACGGCCTGCAGGGCGAGCCAGTGGCTGCGAGCCCGTCCCGCGAGGGCGCCGGAGGCTGCGGCGATGAGCAGCAGCGAGAGGATCGTGTTGGCCGCGGCCAGGGGGATCATGCGACGCGCGTTGGCGTTGAGGGCCTGCACGCGCGCCTGGTGGACCATCTCCACGCGGGCCGCGAGGTCCGGGGTCATGCGGCTGTCGGCAGCCGGGGAGGGGTGCGTGTCCTGACGATAGAACTGCAGGATATGGCAGCCGTTGGTGAGGCCGCCCAAGCCCATCATCGACGCGATCACCAACGCTGCCACGAGGTATCCAGGGCGGACCCCTCGTCCCGTCGGATTCGGCGTCAGGCTGTTCGACATGAAGGCTCCAGCTCACAGGGTCGCCGGCCCGCGAGGCGAGCTCGGGCGACCGGGAGGATTATGGCAGAAAGGCGCAGGCAGGGGGCCGCGCATGCGGGGCGGAGCGCGCGGCGTTGCAGGCCGGGGCGGCCGCGGCGCGGGGACCGCGCGGATGCGAGGGGGGAGAATGGACGAATCCCCCGCCGCACGAAGCGGCCGGAGGATGCATCCGGTGCGAAGGGAAAGACACCGCCGGCGGTCGAAGCCGTCGGAGGCGCAAGGCAGATCAGGCTTCGGGGTAGACCGAGACCTGCTTCTTCTTGTTGGTCTTCCACTCGTACTTGACCACGCCGTCGATCTCCGCGAACAGCGTGAAGTCGCGACCCGTACCGACGTTCTTGCCGGCGTGGATGGTGTTGCCCACCTGGCGGATGATGATGCCGCCCGCGCGGATGTTCTCGCCGCCGTAGACCTTCACGCCCCGGCGCTGCGCCTTGGAGTCGCGGCCGTTTCGAGACGAGCCGCCGCCTTTTTTATGAGCCATGGCAACCTCGTGTCAGCCGGAGATTCCGGTGATCTTGAGCTGGGTGTAGGGCTGACGATGCCCCTGCTTGCGACGGTAGTTCTTCCGTCGTCGGAACTTGAAGATGACGATCTTGGGGCCGCGGACGTGGTCGACGATTTCGGCCTCGACTTTGGCGCCGGACACTGTCGGGTGTCCGATCTGGAGCTTGTCACCGCCGATCAGGAGGACCTGATCGAAGGTCACCTTCTCGCCGGGCTGCCCGAGCAGCTTCTCGACACGCAGGCTCTGCCCTTCGGTTACTCGGTACTGCTTACCGCCGGTCTTGATCACCGCATACATGGCCAACTCGCTTCGGGGAAAACAGGGACCGCGAAGTATAGGGGGCGCCGCGCCGAATGCAACCATCATCTGCACGGCCCTCGCGGTTGGGCCAGTTTCGCCCCAATTAACCAACTTTGCCCGATGGCGCGGGGTGTGGCATGGGAATCCTTCGGCCGTCCACTGACGTCGACCGCCTCGAGCTCCGCACCCGAGAGCTCGCCGGCTGCCTCCGCGAGCGCGATGCCGCTCACGAGCTCGGGATTCGTGGTCCCGAGCGGCAGCGGGCTCCCGACGCGAAGGCGGGGCAGTCGCT
>JAKLDZ010000548.1 GCA_022703255.1 Myxococcota bacterium
GCGCCACGTACCTCGTCGCGTCGGGCACCTGGCTCCACGAAGACGCGATCCGATACGCGTGGATCAACCGCGTGACCCCGTTCGTACCGACAATCACGTTCGACGGGATCACCTCGCCGTGGACGAGCCCAGCCGGTGTTCCGACCGCCAACCGCACCGAGTGAAGCGCTTCCAGGCCGGACAGGACATCGAGCAGGATCCGCAGCGCCACCGCCAACGGCAACGGCAACCCCTTGCCCCGCGCCGCCGCCCAGAGCTCGCCGAGATTCTCCCCCTCGACCCATGCCCCCACCACCAGCATGTCCGTGTCGCGGACCATCACCTCCCGCACCGGCGCCAGATTCGGGTGCGGCGAGCGCATCAGCAGCCTCGCCGTTCGCGATACCTCCGTCGCCTCATCGACCGTCAGCGGCCCCGCTCGGCCGATCCGGGTCGCAGCGACGATCTCCTTCGCTCCGCCCGAACGCACGATCCTCGCGATGTGCGTCGGCACCGGCCGCTTCCCCAAGGGACGACCGAGTTCGACCTCCCCAGCTTTCGGGGGCGCGTTGGCGTCGGCAGCAGACGAAACCGCCATCCTGTCGAGCCTACACGCCGCCGTTCGGATCGTCCACGGGGGGGAGGAGTCCTGCGATGTGTCCGGACGAGCGCTTCAGCGTGTCAAGGGCGCGGAACCCAAGCCTCTCCCGCGCCTGTGCCCAGCCTCGGGTGCCGAACCGGAAATCGATTCAGCTTCCCCCATTCCACCTCGTAGACCATCGATTGCTTCACATCGATGTACAGCCCCCCGGAGTGCCTCACTTCCCCCGGCACGCGCGTGAACCCCGTCCCGTCATACAACGCCAGCTCGCTCATCGAGCCGAGCGCGATCAGATCACCTCCGTGCGCACGCGCTCCCGCAAACGAGCTCGGATCGAAGAACAACGGGCTCGGCGTCGTCTTCAGGTTCCCCGAAGGCAGCTCGAGCGTGAGAAGATGCTTGCCGCACGTGATCCACACCCGGTCGCCCGCACCGTTCATCCACGCGTGAGTCCACGCCGCGCCCTGCACCGCCGACGTCAACCCCGTGAGCGTGAGCTCCCGGAACTGGCCCGAGGCGAACGAGAACACACGCGCGTGCGCTCCGATCAGGTACAGACCCCCTGGACCGAATCCCGCCGCGATGACCCCCACGCCGCCCCCCGGATAGCGGTAGGTCCTCCAGGTCGCGTCCAGCTCGCGCACATACAAAGCCCGGTGCCGTCCCGCCACGTGCAGACGCCCCCCGGAATCATACGCAATCCCCGTCAGCGCCTCCGCGTCCAACGCCGGCGCAAGACCGTACTCCAGCGTCGCACCATCGTAGATCGCCAGCTCGCCCGAAGTGCCCGCGATCGCGAACTTCGCCGTCGGCGGCGTGCCCGTCAGCGCGAACGCGATCGGATTGCTCGGCCCCGTGCCCTCCTGGATCGCTCCGCTGCGCTCCATCCTGAGCACACGCTTGTCCCCCGCGAGAACCAACACGTCGGCGCCGTCCCCCCACACGCGCTCGAACCGCGTCGTGCCCGTCGGATCCGGGAAGTCCAGACGAGGCCGCGCTGCAACCGGTGCAGCCGGCGCGGGACGCGTACGTGCGGCCGGAGCCGCCCACGTGTCGCTCCCCGCCAACCCCGCAATCACCATCACCGCAAAGCCAAGCCGTCGGGCGATTCTCATTCGGTGAATGGTAGCTTT
Organism: Myxococcota bacterium; assembly: GCA_022703255.1. Classification (GTDB taxonomy): domain Bacteria; phylum Myxococcota_A; class Polyangia; order Polyangiales; family Polyangiaceae; genus JACRCQ01. Next base: position 1,714 of record JAKLDZ010000548.1, read on the forward strand.
CGACCCGCGCACCTGCAACGACGCCTCCGCAACAGGAGCGACAGCGCGGCGACAACCCACCACGACTTCATCCCCGCACCCGCCGAAGTCCTGCACCCGCAGCCGCCGTCATCCTCTCCGGCCGCGTCGGCCGACGCTGGCGGAGCCCCCGCATCAACTCCTCCGGTGCCCGCCGCACCACCCCCCGCGACCCCCGCGTCGGCTCCCCCAGACCCCCCTGCTCCTCCCGCCCCTCCCTGTCCCGCATCCGGCTCGTCGAGCATCGCAAACAACTCGTCGCGCGCGCTCGCAACCTTCTCCGCCGGCTGGGCACACGCGTGTGCGCTCGGGAACAACGACGTCGCGATCCCCTTGGCTCCAGCAGCGTCCTTCGCCGCCGCCATCCGCAAGTACTCGTAGTCCTCACGCCCCTCCCGGATCATCTTCATCCGGATCGACTCCACCGGGATGTCCTTCGTCCCCCCGATCACCGACGGCTTCCCCGGATAGAAGAGCGTCCCGTCCCCGGAACCGCCGAACGCGCACTGTCCGCCGTCGTCCCACGCAGTCGTGAGCTGGTAGGTCGCGTCGAAGTACAGCTCCCCGGTCAGCTCGTACGAAAACGCCAACCACGAAAAACAGCGGTTCTGTACCGCCGTCGAGTCAATCACGTACTGGGGCCACCCCGTGAAGTACCCGTCGTCCGTCGTGGTCCCGCAATTGCCACACCCGTGCGACATGCACGACTGGTACGCCCACACCGTCCGGTTCGCCTTCGCCCCTTCCCACGTGTCGTACGTCGCCCGCTGATTGCCCGCATGATCCGCCGGCGCCTTGTCGTCCACGTAGTTGACCACCGGCACGAAGACGTCCACCGAGTCCGCCGCCCCAGCCGCGTTCGCGTGCAGGATCGAGCTCGTGATGATCACCCGCGTCGCAGGGTCCGCCGCGTGCGCCGCGCTCGCCGACGCCACCAGCTTCGCCCAGTCCCCGGAGTTCATCGGCTCGTCCACCGGGTAGTAGAACAGCCGCTCGAAGAACCCCTTGTCCTTCGCGTACTGTACCCACCCCGCCACATCGTCGTCCTCGCCGTCGAGCTCCACCGCCGTCAGCCGCGCTCCAGGCAGACGGCTCTCCCCCGTCCCGTTCACGTACGGCAATACGTACTTCTCGTAGTAGGCCGCGCTCGCTTCGAACGGCGGCTGGTAGTCCGTCGACGAGATCCCGAACCGGTGCTCGAGCGATGAACGCAGATACAGCGCGCGCAGACCGTTGCCCATGTCCTCGTCCCAGGAGGTCGTGCAGCTCACCTGTCCCGTGTGCGCAAGACAGGGATCGGCCCACCCCATGCCGAAGGCGCTCGCGAGCGATGATGTCGACGGCAGCGCGAAGCTGCCCACGTGAAGCTCGATCGGCACGGTCCCCACGAGCGCTCCGCCCGCGCTCACCTCGAGCTCACCGACGTAGTCCCCGGGCTTCGCGTCGGTCGGCACCAGCACGTCCACCCACACCGCCCGCGTCTCCCCCTCGGGCACGTCGAACGGGAACGCGTTGCGCTTCTCCCCGAAGTACGTGTCGACGTCGGGGATCAAGGGATCGGGCCAGGGTCCGGCGGCTCCCTCGACGTTCGATGGATGGGAGACCTTGTGGTAGCCGACGCGGTACAGCGTGAGCGCGCTGGATGGGAGCTCGCCAGGGCCCGAGAGGGGCTTGGACAGACGCATCGACACGCCGGTCACCGGACCGTCGTCGGAGCGCACGACTACCTGGAAGGATTCGAACTCGTTGCGAGCAGCCTTGAGCGCGGCCTTCGGATTCAGGTCCGGTGTGTCG
>JAKLDZ010000549.1 GCA_022703255.1 Myxococcota bacterium
CGTCCTCGGAAGATACCTTCGCGACCACGGCTTCTCCACGACCGCCGCCAGGGACGGCGCGGAGGGGCTCGCCGTTATAAAGGATTTCAGGCCCGACGTCGTCATAACCGACGCGCAGATGCCGGGGATGGACGGGTTCGCGGTGTGCCGGCTGGTGCGCAAGGAGAGCGACGTCCCGGTCATCATGCTGTCGGCGAGCACGGAGCCGAGCGTACGGCAGCGGGCGGCGGAAGCCGGGGCGACGTCATTCGTGGCGAAGCCTTTCCGGGTTTACGAGCTGGTGCGACACATGCGATCGGCGCTGGTGGCGCATCGTTCTCCGAGCGAGCCCCCGACCTCGGTCCGGAGGTCGCAGCGTCGGATGGCAGCATCGGCGCTGGGACGCGTGGCGGGGGCGGTGGATCTTCGGATGAAGCTTCGCAAGGAGGTGGAGGGGCCGGGGGGGGAGCGAGCGTGCGTGTTCATCCGGGTGGCCAACGAGCGGGATCTGACGCGGGAGCAGGGGAGGCATGCAGCGGAGGCGGTGCTCGGGGCGGTGAGCAAGAAGCTGGTGGAAGCGCTCGGAGAGGGGAGCGTTTTCTGGTCGGAGAGCAACGAGCTGGTGGGGGTGATGGGAGCGGATCGGCTCGAGGATGCGCTGGGGGCGGCGCGCAGCGCGCGAGCCGGATGGAAGGACCTGGAGGTCGAAGGGGTCGTGGTGCGGATGGGGGCGATCCGGTACGATCCGGGGCCCCAGCTCGACGTGGACTACCTGTTGAGGGAAGGGCGTCTCGCGGCGGAAGCGCGGTCGTGGGACGAGGAGCCCATCGAAGTGCGGAGGGTGTCGGTGGGGCAACCGACGTCGTCGCACCCATGAGGCGAGAGCGGGAGAGCGAATGACTCAGATCATGAACTGGTTGGGATTCGGACCGAGCGATCTTCGTGCGCCGTTGATCGGGCGAGTGGGGGAGATGCACGAGCTCGAGAAGGCACTGGAGTCGGTGCGGTCGCGTCGGGAGTCGCGCATCGTGACGGTGGTAGGCGCGGCGGGGGTGGGGAAGTCGCGACTGGTGCACGACTTCCTGGCGAAGATACGGACGCAGAAGGATCAGCTGCTGCGGACGTACCGAGGAGGAGCGAGGGATCTGCAGGCGAGCTACGGGGTGTTTGCGCGGGTGTTGCGCGCGCGGTTCGGGCTCGTGGAGGGGATGGACGACGAGGCGGCGAAGACGCAGGTGCGGACGCAGGTGGCGCAGGTTCTCGAGGACCGCAAGGTTGGGGACGTGGCGTTTTTCCTGGGTCAGCTGCTGGATCTGCCGTTCGAGCAGAGTCCGCTGACGCGTGCGGTGGTCGAGGACCCGATGGAGGCTCGCCTGCTGCGTCGGTCGGTGGTGAAGAGCTTCCTGGAGGCGGATGCGCAGAAGAGTCCGATCTGCCTGGTGTTCGAGGACATCGACACGGCGCACGACGACTCGTTGGATCTGCTGCGGTTCCTGTTGGAGTCGTTGACGGGGCCGATCCTGACGATCTGCATCAGCCGCAACGATCTGCTGTCGCGGCAGGAGGACTGGGGGCAGCTTGGGGGGGGGCGTCACCGGCTGTTGGAGCTGGAGCCGTTGAGCGAGATAGACGCGGCGAGCATGATGGAGGCGTTGTTGGCGCCGACGGGGGAGCCGCCGCAGCAGTTGGTGGACGCTGCGTGCCAGCTGGCGGGAGGGAATCCGCTGCTGCTCGAGCAGATGGTGCGGATCTTCCACGACACGGGGGTATTGGAGGAGGAGGACGCGCTGGCGGAGACGCCGGTGTGGAAGGTGCATCTCGACAAGCTCGAGACGGTGCGGTTGCCGTTGACGGTAGACGACGCGGTGCAGGCGCGGATTTCGGCGTTGAAGCCTGCGGAGCGGCAGCTGCTGGAGAAGGCCGGGTGCATGGGCAGCGTGTTCTGGCTGGGCGCGCTGGTGGTGTTGGAGCGACTGGATCGGCAGCCGCCGGACCTGTGGTCCGCGGCGGACGACACGGACGAGCGCACGGTCAGGACGATGCTCGAGGAGCTGGTCGAGCGGGACTACCTGCTGAAGCTGCCGGACTCGACGTTCCCTGGCGACGAGGAGTACGTGTTCAAGCACAACCTCGAGCGCGAGCGCATTGCGAAGCTGACGCCGACCTCGGCGGCGCGTCGATACCACGAAGCGATCGCCGACTGGCTCGAACACCAGTGGGACGTCAAGACGCACGAAGAGTACATCGCGATGCTGGCGAACCACCGTGAGCGAGCGGGGCAGCAGAGGCTCGCGGCGTTGGCGTTCGTGGAAGCGGGCGACGTGGCGCGCACGCGCTACGCGTTCACCAAGTCGAACGAGTACTATCGTCGCGGGCTGGATCTGCTGACGGACTCGTATCCGCAGCGGAGGATGGATGCGTACCACCATCTGGGCGACGTATTGCAGCAGCTGGGGCGCACGGAAGAGGCGTTGATCGCGTACCGCGAGATGCTTCGGATCGCGTACCAGTTGAACCTCAAGAACAAGGGGGGAGCGGCGCACAACCGCATTGGGCGGCTGTACCGGGAGATCGGGTTGCTCGACGACGCCTCGAGGCATCTGGGGACGGGGCTGGCGTTGTTCGAGGCGGTGCACGACGAGCGAGGGATCGCGTCGAGCCTCGACGACATCGGCAAGCTGTACTGGCTGCGGGGAGACTACGCGAAGGCGCTCGATCCGTTGCGCACGGCGCTGATGATGCGGAGGCGGCTGGGGGATCGGCGTTCGATCGCGTTGTCGCTGAACAACCTGGGGTTGGCGCTGCAGGACTCCGGGGAGTTCAAGGGGGCGCTGGAGGCGTTCGACCAGGCGCTGCAGATCCGTCGGGAGATCGGGGATCTGGTGGGCTGCATCATCACGCTGAACAACCTGGGCACGGTGGCGCAGGACGTGGGGGACAACGCGCGGGCGCTGCAGATGTTCACCGACGCGCTGCAGGTTTCGCGGGAGATCGGGGATCGGAACCGGATCGCGCTGCTGCTGGCGAACCTGGGGGAGGTCTACTACGAGCTGGGCAACGCTCCGGATGCGATCAAGGCGCTGACGGAGTCGGAGGAGCTGGCCGAGGAGCTCGGGGATCGGATCGGGGTGGCCGACGCGCTGCGTCGGCTGGGGATGGCGTATGTGCAGCAGGGGGACATTGCACGGGCGCGCGACTGCATCTCGCGCGCGGTGGACATCTTCGCGGCGATGCGCAGCAAGGTGCATCTGGGATCGGCGCTGCGGACGTTGGGAGAGGTGACGGCGGCCGGGGGATGGGGGCCGGACCACACGGCCAAGGCGCGGGACTACCTGCTGCGCTCGGTGGCGATCTTCGAGGAGATCGGCAACGAGGTCGAGCTGGCGCGCAGCCTCAAGTCGTATGCGGAGTTCCTGGGCAAGGCGCAGGATCTCGGCACCGACGCCGAGAAGGTCGCCGAGGAGGCGCGCAGCGCGAGCGAGCGTGCGGAGCAGATCTTCTTGCGGATGGC
>JAKLDZ010000055.1 GCA_022703255.1 Myxococcota bacterium
ACCCATTGACCAACGCAAGCGTGATCGAATGCTGCTGGCTCAGGTTGTAGTTCGCGGTGTCGCGGTACCACATGTCGAACCACGTCTTGCCATTCGTGGTCGCCGTGGTGCCGGCGGGCTTCGCGTAGATCGGCTTGAAGTCCGAGCCGAGGTCCGGTCCCACGATTCCGCGGTCATCGGCGATGTTCCACTCGAAGTCGGGGTGGCCGTTCGTGGTGCCTCGTGCCTTGAAGTCCCGTACCGTGCCCGTGAGCTGGATCGACGCCGCGGAGGGGGGCATCTGGCACGTCTGCCAGATTCCCTTGACGCAAGTCTGCGTGCCGGTGTTGCACGTCCCGCACGGCTGCGTCAGCTCCTCGTCCACGCTGCCGTCGCAGTCGTCGTCCTTGTTGTTGCACTCCTCGAGCTTGGGCTGCGGCGCCGTGCAGTTCACCCATGCGCCCGCTGCGCACGTCTCGATGCCACTGCCACACGCCGTGCTGCACGCCTGGGTCAGACCGTCGTCGACCCCTCCGTTGCAGTCGTTGTCGGCGTTGTCGCACGCCTCCGGTTGCGGCTGCGGCGCCGTGCAGTTCACCCACGCACCCGCCACGCAGGTCTCGATCCCCTTGCCGCACGCAGTGCCACACCCCTGGGTCAGTCCGTCGTCGACCCCTCCGTTGCAGTCGTTGTCGGCATTGTCGCACGCCTCCGGCTGCGGCTGCGGCGCCGTGCAGACTAACAGCCCCTTTTCGCACGTCTGGGTGCCCGAGCCGCACACCGTGCTGCACGTGCCCGTCAGATCCTCGTCGGTATAACCGTCGCAATCGTCATCGGACATGTTGCACTGCTCGTCCGTCGGATACACGGCTCCGACACACGCGCCGAAGACCCCCGACTCGCATTGCATCGAGCCGGACACGCAGGCCCCCTGCCCCACCAGCGCGGGATCCCCCGCGTAGCACGCCTGCACGTCGCCCGGCGAACAGGGGCACTGCTCGTCCACCTCTCCGTCGCAGTTGTCATCGAGGCCGTTCCCGCACACCTCCACCGCGCAGCCCGCATCACCCGCGCCCGCGGCCCCGTCGGGTTCCGCATCAGGCGCCTCCGCATCCGTGCCCGCGCCCGCCTGCCCGGCCACGCCACCGTCGTCTCCGCCGCTCCCTGCCACAGACGCGTCGGGATCGGAGCCCGCAGCCCCCGCGCTGCCGTCTTCCGGCTCACCCGCGTCACCTGCCGTCCCGCCGTCGGGATCTGCGCCCGCAGCTCCGGCATCCCCCGCACTGCCCGCAGCTCCAGCGTCGCCCGCAGCTCCAGCGTCGCCCGCGGAGCCGCCCGTGGCCCCGGACGCTCCGCCTTGGCCGGAGACTCCCCCGCTACCTGCGTTGCCCGCGGTCCCCGCGTTGCCTGCGTTGCCTGCGGTCCCCGCGTTGCCTGCGGCTCCTGCTGAGCCCGAAGCGCCCGCACCGCCGGACTTGCCGGCTGTCCCGCCGTGCCCGGCGGTCCCAGCGCCTCCCCCTTCTGCCGCAGGCAGATCGGCCTCGGAGCTGGAGCCGCATCCCGCCTGAGCCACGATGAAGCAAGCCGACGACAACACGCACACCATCGCGGACAAGGAACGTCGCATCATGCGAGTCAGAATCTCACCCTGCGTTCGCTTCCGCAACAGGTGGGCGGCCGAGTTGGGCGGGACGGAAGTGCTCGCCGAACATCGACGGAACACCGTCGAACTGGCGGCTTGCCGCTCCGATCGTGGGCCCCCATGGTCCCCAGGAAATGGGCAATCTGCGACGGACCGATCGCATGGCTCGATATCTGCCGCCCGGGTGGCCGTTCGCGGTCAAGCTCATCGTCGCGCTGCTCGCGGCCGGTCTGCTGCCCATGGCGCTCGTCACGGCGTGGAACTTGAGGCGTGCGCTCGAGGTCGCAGAGCAGTCCGAATACCGGCACCTCGAAGCCATCGCCCACTCCACTGCGAGTCGGATGGATCAGCTCATCCACGACGTCCAGAGCACGGCCTCGTTTCTCGCAGATGCAGACGAGGTGGTGGCGCTGCTGACCGCCGCACCGCAGACGCGTGCGGGGATGCTGCCCCCGGTGCAGCGCGCGATCGACAACCTGGTCCGTTCGGATTCCGACATCTACAGCGTCTTGCTGATGGACGCGCGCGGCGTGTGCATCGCTTCGACCCGGCCCGAGAACGTGGGCGTGGACCTGTCATTCCGCGAGTACTTCCGGGATGCGCTCCAGGGTCGTCCGCATATCTCGGAGGTACTGTCCGGTAGTGTCAGCCTTCGCCCCGGGGTCTTCCTCGCGAGTCCCGTCCGCGACACTTTCGGCGCACCGATCGGCGTTGCTGTGATCAAGCTCAAGGCCGAGACGCTTGCGGAGATGATCGACTCCGTGCACGCCAGTACGGGATTGCACGGCATGCTGCTGGACCGCTACGGTGTGGTGGTCATCTCCTCCGCGCCGGAGCTTCTGTATCGCAGTTTGCGGGAGCTTCCGGACGAGGTGATTCGCTCGCAGGTATTCGTGCGGCGCTTCAACGCGGAAGGGGTTTCCCGCATCCAGAGCCTCGGGTGGAACGAGCTGGCCGAGGGGGCGCTGGGCGCCGCCGCCCCCGGCCATCTGTCCTTCGAGGCCCCGGACGACGGCACGAGGCGATTCGTCGGCTTCGCCCCTGTGCAGGCGCGAGGGTGGGTACTTGCCGTCAGCGAGCCCGATACCGTTTTCAAGGCCCCTCTGCGCGCGCGGGTTCGCGGGACGCTCATCAGCACTGCCATCCTGTCTGCTGCGATCGCGTTGCTCTCGGTGATGCTGGCACGCGGCATCACTCGTCCGATTGCACGACTCACGGCCGCTGCGAAGCAGTTGCGTCGCGGCCACTACGAACGTGCGCACGTTGACGAGGAGGGCGCCGACGAGCTCGGGGCGCTGGCGCGGGCCTTCAACAGGATGGCTGCGGGGCTGGCAGAGCGCGAGCGCGAGCGCGACATCTTCGGCCGGGTCGTGTCCCCCGAGGTCCGCGAGAAGCTGCTCTCGGGCACCCTGGGGCTGGGCGGCGAGACCCGGTATGTCGCGGTGTTGTTCTCGGACATCCGCGGCTTCTCGACGATGTCCGAGAAGATGGATCCGCAGGACGTGGTGACGATGCTCAACGAGTATCTTGCGGCGATGACGGCGGCGGTGAGGCCCTGGCACGGATACGTCAACAACTTCATCGGCGACGCCATCGTGGTGGTCTTCGGAGCTCCGGTCGCGGAGAGCGAAGTCGAGGTGCGAGCAGCCAGGGCTGCGTTGGCGATGCGTGAGGCGCTGACTTCACTCAACCTGCGCCGCGAGGCGGAAGGCCACCCGCCGCTTCGAACCGGGATCGGCATCGCCGCCGGCAACGTGGTCGCAGGGCAGATTGGCTCGTTGGAACGCATGCTCTACACGGTCATCGGCGACGCGGTGAACGTGGCTTCCCGCCTGGAATCGGAGACCAAGGCGTTCCCCGAGCACCCGATCCTTCTGACGGACAAGGTCGCCACGGCCTTGAAGGACGAAGAGGGACTCCCGATGACCCACATCGGGCCGAGGCACGTGAAGGGGCGTGACGAGCCGGTCGAGCTCTGGGCGCTGCACTCGGCCGCGGACGTCGAGGCCCCGCCGGAGTCGTATGACTAGGTCGGAACGTCGGGCCGAGTTGTGCGTACGAACGCTCTTCGGCCCCGGCGCGTGGAAGCTCACTTCGCGTCGGTCATGCCCTTGAGCTTCACCAGCAACTGCAACGCATCCATCGGCGTGAGTCGATCGGTGTCGAGGGCCTTGAGCGTCTCAATCGCAGGATGGGGTGTGTTGTCCTGCTGGGACTGCGAGCCACCGAAAAGGTCGAGCTGCACACCGCCCGCGCGGGAGCGGCCGCGCAGGGTCGCATAGCGCCCCCCGGGGAGGGCTGCGCCGGACTCCAGCGCAGCGAGGATGGCCCGCGCCCTGGCGAGCACCGTCTCCGACACCCCCGCAAGCCTCGCCACCGCCACTCCGTAGCTCCGGCTCGCCGCCCCCTTCGTGAGCTTGTAGAGGAACACCACGTCATCGCCGCGCTCCCGCGCGGACACCGAGTAGTTCGCAGCGTTCTTCGCCACCGACGCCAGATCCGTGAGCTCGTGGTAGTGCGTGGCGAACAGCGTGCGGCACTTCACCATGTCGTGCAGGTGCTCCGCCACCGCCCACGCAATCGCCAGACCGTCGTACGTGCTCGTCCCGCGCCCGATCTCGTCGAGAATCACGAACGAGCGGCGCGTGGCCTTGCGCAGGATCGACGCGGTCTCCCGCATCTCGACCATGAAGGTGCTCTCGCCGCGCGAGACGTTGTCGCTGGCGCCGACCCTCGACAGGATCCGATCGACCAGGCCGATGCGGGCGCTGCGAGCGGGCACGAAGGAGCCCATCTGGGCGAGCACGACGATGTGCGCGACCTGGCGCATCAGGGTGCTCTTGCCGGCCATGTTGGGGCCCGTGATGAGCCACAATCGCTCGCCCGAGGTGTCGAGCCGGACGTCGTTGGGAACGAAGCGTCCCGCAGCCGCGAGCTGCTCGACGACCGGGTGGCGGCCGTCCTCGATTTCGATCACCTCGGAGTCATCGACGAGGGGGCGCACGAAGTCGTGTGCATGGGCGACGGAGGCGAGGCCGGCGTAGACGTCCCACCGCGCGAGCGTGGCGGCGAGGGTCCTGAGGCGTTCGGATACGCGAGCGACCTCGCGCACGACCTCGCCGTAGAGCTCTGCTTCGCGCAGGGCGTGGCGCTCCTCGGCGTGCAGGAGCTTGTCTGCCAGATCGTCGAGCGCCTCGGTGGTGAAGCGTTCCCCCCCCGCCACGGTCTGCTTGCGCCGCCATTCCGGAGGCACCTTGCCCACGTTCGCCCGCGTGACCTCGATGTACCAGCCGAACACGCGCGTGTAGCGCACCTTGAGCGTGGAGATCCCGGTCGATGCGCGAAGCTCCGCCTCCAGCGCCACGATCAGATCCGCGCCCTGACGCTGCAGCATCGAGGTCTCGTCGAGGGACGGGTCGAATCCCTCGCGGATGATCCCCCCCTCGCGCGCGATCGGCGGCGGCCGCTCGACGAGGGCGGCAGAGAGGAACTCGCAGAGCTGGGGCACGGTGTCCGGGGGCTGGGAGCCGACGCCGAGGGCTTCGCGCGCGGACGGGTCGGGGAGGCTGGAGACGGCATCGACGGCGAGGGGGACGGCGGCGAGGCTGTCGCGGAGCACGCCGAGCTCGCGAGGGGTTGCCTCGCCGAGCACGGCGCGCACGGCGAGTCGCTCCATGTCGCCGATGCGACCCAGAGCTTCGCGCAGCTTGCCGCGGGCGACCGGATTGGTGACCAACGCTTCGATGGCATCCTGTCGCCTTCGGATGGCAGCGACCTCGTGAAGCGGCGCCACGAGCCAGCGACGCAGGAGACGCGCCCCCGGCGCGGTGCAGGTCTCGTCGATCACCGACATCAACGAGCCGCGACGACCCCCGTCGCTGGAGCGAAGCAGCTCCAGGTGCGATTGCGCGATCTCGTCGATCTGCAGCGTGTGCCCGGGATCGAGCGGGACGATCCGTCGCACCGGCAAGGGCACGCCTGGCGTGCAGGTCGCCGCCATGCGCAGCGCACGCGCGCACGCCCTCAGGGCCGAGGGATGCAGGAACGTCTGCGCCTCCCGCGTCTCCACGTCCCCGATCACCGACGCGATCGCGGGGACGATCTCGTCGTCGGTCAGGGCACCATCGGCGCGCACCGAGATCCCGGTGAGCAGTTGGGAGAGGGGAGCGCGCAGGGCATCCGCATCGGTTCCAACGAGCACTTCCCTGGGCTCGACGCGGACGAGCTCGGCGGATACTTCGGCAGGCGAAGCATCCACGGACGCGGCGAGGAGCTCGCCGGTGGACAGGTCGAGCAGCGCGATGCCGCACTGGCCCTGGGCGACATCGACGGCGCCGAGGTAGTTGTTGGAGCGGGCTTCGAGCTGGGAGTCGTCGGTGACGAGCCCCGGGGTGACGACGCGGACGACCTCGCGCGGGACGATCCCCTTGATCTTGGAGGGGTCTCCCATCTGCTCGCAGATCGCGACCTTCTGGCCGGCGGCGAGGAGCTTGCCGATGTAGGAGGCGGCGGCGTGGTAGGGCACCCCCGCCATGGGCACCTCGTCGGGATCGCCCTTGTTTCTGCTGGTGAGCGTGAGGTCGAGGAGCCGCGACGCGGTAACGGCGTCGTCGTAGAACATCTCGTAGAAGTCACCGAGCCGGAAGAACAGGATCGCGTCGGGATGCGCGTCCTTGGCGGCGAAGTACTGCCGCATCACCGGGGTCGTCTTCTGACGGTCCATCCTAGTAGTAGGAGTTGATCAGGGTCAGCGAGTCGAGGTCCACCATCATCAGGCCCTGCACCGACCCGTCGGGGATCGCGAGCTGCCCGATCTGCGATACCCACGTCGCGGACTGCGGCTGCACATACGACGTCGAGCCCGCGAGGTTCACCACGACCGGGTAGAAGCCCCCGATGGCGGCAAACGAGAAGGTCATGTCGCGCTCGCTCGGCGCCGTTCCCGGGTGAATCCAGAACTGCATCATCGGGTTGCGGAACACGTCGGCACCGTCCACGGCGGGGATCAGCAGCGCCGGGTTCTCCGCCGTGGCCTCGACGCGCGGCCCCTCGTAGGCGCGCGCATTGCGGTATCGAAGCGAGGGGTCACACGAGTCCACGCAGCGGCCCGTCACCGGATCGACATCGACGCGGTGCAGGAAGCCGGACACGCCGCCCCAGACCACCCACTGACGCTGCGGTCGGATCGTGAACGAGGTGGACTGCGGGAAGCAGCACTTCGCCATCACGAGGGAATCGGCCACCTCCACGCGGTCCTGCCACGCCCGCAGGATGGGCAGATCGCGAGAAGAGCGCGGCACATCGGTCGGGCCGAAGGTCTCGACGCAGCTTTGGTAGGAGCACTGGCCCCCGACGCTCACCCAGTACGGGTCTTCCTCGTCGAGGAAGCCGTCGGTGATCTGCACGACGTCGACGTGCGCCTGCGCCCATTCGTAGGCGGGGCTTCCCGGCTCCTGGGCGGAGCCGGTCATGCCCATCGAGTTCGCGACGAGCACAGCGGCGTCGAAGTCGTGCACGCCCGCCCAGCAGAACGCGGCGGCGGAGTCCTCCACCGTGGCGGGGGAGTTGTCGGCGGACGGGCGCAACCGGGCCACGTGTCCGCCGAACGCGGGCAAGGTTCCCTCGTAGGTCACGGTCCAGTCCTGGTCGTAGGAGGCCCTGGACTCGCGAGGGTCGAACCAGACCATTCCGTGCATCGCGGTGAGCGGGTTGCTCTCGACGGCGTCGACGGGGCGACCGCCGACCTGGACGATCTGCGCGAGGTTCTCCTTGGGCTGCGGCGCAAGGATCATGGGTCGTTCGGACGATGCCGCGAGGGTGGTTCCAGCCAGGGTCAGAGCCGGATACGACTCGAGCCCCGGCAGGCGCGAACCCGACACGTCACCCGTGGTGAGGTAGCCCGCGTTGCGCGTCTGGTGGCGACGGACCACGTCGCAGGAGAGCTCACCCGTGGCGCCCTCGTAGTTCGCGTAGGTCTCGTTGGAGCACGCGTTCAGCCCCCTCGGTCGCCGGCACGCGGCGTCGAAGTCATCGACATCGATGACGACGACCTGGCCGTTGGTCAGCACCGCGCAGCCGAAGATTCCGCGCAGCAGGTCTGGTCCGGCACCGGTGGAGTAGTCCGAGCTCGACTGGAAGAGCGTTCCAAGCGACGAGGAGTTGACGTCGGGATCGCACTTCACGCCCGACACCTGCACGCCCGAGGTCGGGTCTGCGATGGGCTCGTCGCGGAGCGCGAACGCCAGTGTCTTGACCGGCACCGCGAACGAGATGCGATCCGGCGCCTGGAACGGGTTGCGATCCGGATACGGGTTCATCAACGGCGTGCGATCCGTCGAGTCGAGGCTCACGTCGAACACCATGATCGAGCCCTCTCGCTGATCGATGGCGTACACGAACTTCCGACCGTCGGTCGTGGTGGGGCTGACGGCGAGCTCGCGCGTGCGCACGACCCGATAGGGGTCGACGGCGGACATGGGGAGCAGAGGGGAGCGCTCGGTCGGGCTGCACGGGTCGGACAAGTCGACGACGTGGATCACGGGGGCTGCGTCGTCGGCGAGGTAGGCAAGTCCCGTCTCCTTGTCGATCTCGAGGCTCACGGGATGGGGCTCGATCTTCGCGGGAGGCGTGATCTCGTCGGCGGAGCTGAACACACACGCATCGCCGTTGGCGTCCACTCCGGGCGCCCAGCCGCCTTCCGGGGTGCGCTGCCTGGGGAGCACGGCGGGCAGGTCGACACGCAGCTTGATCACGCGCTCGAACTTGCACGCATCGAAGCTTCCGCGGGGTTGATCGAGCAACTGCTGCGCGTCGATGACCGCAAGCTCGCCCCGCTCCGGCATCGTCACGATCAGCTTTCGCGCCCCCGACGGCGAGCTCTCCAACGACAGATCGCCGTTGTCGTGCGGCACGTCGGCATGCAGGGTGCCGTCGCACGTGGCAGCCGACGAGCCCTGCACGGCCGAGGTCACGATGGCCATGCGGCCGGGGGCGCTGGGCAGCGCGCAGGCGGCGAAGGACGTGAGGGTCGGAGCGGGGTCGAGGATCGAGCGGGAAGGCAGGACGTAGATGGCGTACTTGTTGGCCTCGCCAGCAGCGACGAAAGATGCGGCGCTTCCCGGGGTGGAGACGATGTCGACGGGCTGAGCGCCGGTGGGGAGGAAGTTGTATCCGGGCATCGAGGGGTCGAGGTCGACGACGGAGCCCTCGGTCAGGTCGATGAGTGCGACCTCGCCGCGACCGGTCTGGGTGACGAGCGCGTACAGGTGGTAGGTTTCGGCGAAGTCGGAGGAGGTGCAGGCCTCGATGGGCGCCGGGAGAGCCTCGGCATCGGGTCCGAGGCAGATGAACGACACGCGCCCGGACTGCTCGAGGGAACGGACGGGGACGTTGGTGGCGGTCTGGGAACACGAGGATGCCCAGAGCGCGAGGGGCAGGAGCCAGGCAAGGCGGGTGGCGAGGACGGGATGGCGCAACACTACTTCGACTCCCTGGGCGGCTTCGGGGCACCGATCGAGGCGATGATCGTTCCGTACGACGAGTGGCGGCGATCCAGATCGATCGCGCCGACGTACGAGTCGGTGAAGTGCCCGACGTAGGCGATCGGAAGGTAGGGATCGAAAGCGAGGGCGTGGGGGCCTCGACCGGTGCGCACCTCGGCATCGATGCGGAGGCGCGCGGGGTCGTAGATCACGACGGTTCGGGAGTCGAAGCACGACACGAACACCCGGCGGTGGGGCAGACCGTCGTCCTCGATCACCTGACCGATCTGGACCTTCGACGGGCCGAAGCGGATCGGAACGGAATCGAAGATCGTCACGGAGTCGTCGGCCCAGGTGTCGCCCACGCGCGTTCGCACCTCGCCGACGATGATCGACGGCGGGGAGCGGTTGGCGATGAAGACGCCGAGGGGGACTTCGGAGCAGGCGCGGAGGCACTCGATGTCGGCGTCGCACGACTGCTCGCAGGCGATGCGGTCGTGGGAGTCGACGGCGATGCCACGGGAGTCGACGCCGCTTGCGTTGACGGTGATGGGAGCCACAGCGGTACGGCTCACGAAGGGACGCGCCGGGGCAGCGGCCTGGTCGTTGTAGTAGCGGACGGTATCGACCTCGGCGGATGCGCGGAACGTAGTCAGGAAGGCGGGGTTGTACTCGAAGCCTCGGGAACGAACGTAGGCCGGAACGGGCAACGCCGCGATGCCGAGTGCGCCATAGGAGAACCCACCCAGAACGAACTGCAGAGTCGGAGTACCTTCCCACGGGTTGGTGACCAGGCTCACGGCGCCTGCGGTCTGGTGGGTCACGAGCAGCGCGTCACCGCTCTCGGTCGCGGCAATCCCGTAGGGTTCCGCGGGGAGCACGGCGCCCCGAAGGTTGGAGGAGGCATTCTCGCCCGCGCGATGTGCGCCGGCGCAACGCGGCGAATCACCGCTCTGGCCGCACGAGAGCTTGCGCGTGGTGCCCTCGGCCCGGTCATCCGCAATCTCGATCCAAGTGATGGACGGGTCCCCTCGCACCGGGATGAACAGCCGCGCGCCCCCTTCGGTTCCGGTCGGCGCCGGCCCCGGCGGCACCAGCACGAGTGCGTCGGTCGCAAAGGCGCCGATCTGCGTGGACGCGGCGACCAGCGTGCCCGCACCGTCGGCAGGCGCCTGGAGATCGATGGCCGCGCAACGGCCTGGATAGAGCACGGTCTGACGATTGTCGCCGAGCACGCCGCAGGGGTAGCGCGGATCGTCGGTGTCCCAGACGGGCGGGATCATCGCGCGAATGCGGTCGAGGTCGAGGGCGATGACGGTGCCCGCGTTGTACTGGAGATCGAAGTCGGAGTTGACGACGAACATGGAGTGTCCGCCGGGAGAGATGGCGAGTCCGGCGGGGTAGTAGAACTCGTTGGCAGGGGGGGAAGGGCCATCACCCGGGGAGACGCAACCGGCCGAGGCGACGGTTCCGAGAGCTCCAGCAGCCGCGAGAAGCGCAACGAACGGGGGGATGGCGGAGCGAGCCGCGCGCGAGAGAGCGCTGCGACAAGCGGAATGGGGAACGGGGGGGTGCTGCCAGGGCATCGCGCGGCACCCTAGTCATGCGGTGGGGCGCAGTCCAGAAGGCTTTCGGGGAGGGAGGCAGACAACAAGGAACCTGTGACGCGGGGCGGTCCCGCGGAGCGCTTCAGCCGAGATCCACGATCAGGACGCCCCGATCGCGGTCGTCGTCGTCGCGATCCGAGGGGGGGGCAGCGGGGAGCTCGACGGGCAGCTCGACGGTGGGCTGTTCACTGCGCCGCCGCTGCTGCTCTTCGCGCCTCCTGATCTGCTCGATGATGAACGGAGGTAGCACGGCTGTCCTCCAACCAACGGGTTCCTTGCGATTTCGTCTACACTGCCAATCTAGCAACCGCAACATCTCGGTCAAGTTGTGCAACCGAGCCTTGCGAGTATCCTCTGAAGCCCACGATGCGCTCCGCCACCGCCAACACGCTCCGACACTCCGTGCTCCGCGCGGTCGCGGTCGTCGTCGTCCTCATGTCCTGGGCGTCACGCCTCCTCGCCGCCCCCTTCGCTCCCCAGGACGCCGACTGGGAAGGCTGCTCGATCTTCGCCTCCATGATCGCGGGAGCCGTGGGCTCCCAACGCTTCGTCGCCACCGACCGCCTCGACTGGGATGCCCTGCAGCCTGAGGACGGCGTCATCATCCTGCACCCGACCCGCGCGTCGAGCACCGAGGACCTGTCGTCGTTCCTGCGTGCCGGAGGGCGCGTGGCGATCCTGGACGACTACGGAGCCGGCGACGAGGTGCTGTCGCGATTCCACATACGTCGGATCCCCGCCCCGCAGCGCCCTGCGCGCTCCCTTCGCAACAACGCTGCGCTCGCGATCGCGGAGCCGGTGGCCGACGTCAGCGGTCACAACATGAGCGTGCACCCGACGGTGGCGAGCGTGACGCAGCTCGTCACCAACCACCCCACGGGATTCCAGCACCCGAACCTCTCGCCGGTGCTGCAAATCCGCGCGCGCGGCGAGCCCGACGTCGTGATCGCCGTCGCGGGACAGGTTGGCAAGGGGCGACTGCTCGCGGTGAGCGACCCATCGATTGTGATCAACCAGATGATGCGCTACCCGGGGAATCGGGAGTTCGCGCTGGGGTTGGCGAAGTACCTGGTAGACGACGACTCGTGGGGGACGCGTGGTGGGAAGCTGTACCTGGTGGTGAACGGGTTCGAGGAGCTCGGCAGCTACGGGAACGAGTCGGGGATCGGGCGGGCGGTGAGCAGCGTGGCGCGGGATGTGTCAGCGATGCTCCGGGAGACGCGGGCGCAAGGGCTGCCGGGGCCGCTGTCGGTGGTGCTGGGGGCGCTGGCCGCGCTGTCGACGGTCGCGTGGCTCGGGCTGGTCGCGGCCCGGGCGTATCGCAGAAGCCCGCCGCGATACGCGAGGCCGGTGCCGTTGGTGGCGCAGGGAGGCGTTGCGGGACGGGCCGCGGTGCTGGCGGCGCCGACGACGCACCGGGCGCTGGCGGTGCTGGAGCTGAAGTCCGCGTTGGAGGAAGCCATGGCCGCGCGCCTGGGCCTGGAGCTTCCGGTGTCTCCCTCTGCGCTGTTCGAGGCTGCGGCCTCGATCGGCGGGCTTGACGACAGCCGGCTGAAGGCGTTGAAGAGGCTGGTGCTCAGGATGGGAATCGTGGAGACCAGCGTGACCGCGGGCAGACCGATCCGGATTCGCGAGAAAGACCTGAAAGCGGCCGCGGACCTCGTCCACGACTTGATCGACACCGTCGAACGCAACGGAAACCACGCGTCCTTCGCCAAGGACAGGAGTTGAGATGGACCCGGCAGGCGCCAACGAGATTGCAGCCGCGCGAGAGCGCCTCGAGGACCTTCGACGCGAGGTGTCCCGCGTCTTCATCGGCCCCGACCGCGTGCTCGACCTGCTGCTCATCTCCCTGCTCACGCGCGGTCACGTCCTGCTCGAAGGCGTCCCCGGGGTCGCGAAGACCACCCTGGTCAAGGCCTTCGCTGCCTCCCTCGGCTGCTCCATGCGCCGCATCCAGTTCACGCCCGATCTGCTCCCGGCCGACATCACGGGGACCTACGTGCTCAGCCCGCGCGACGGCACCTTCTCGCTGCGTGCGGGCCCGGTCTTCGCCAATCTGGTGCTGGCCGACGAGATCAACCGCGCACCGGCCAAGACCCAGTCTGCGCTGTTGGAGGCGATGCAGGAGCGCCAGGTCACGATCGAAGGCGATCGCTTCGAGCTGCCTCACCCGTTCATGGTGCTGGCAACCCAGAACCCGATCGATCTCGAGGGGACCTACCCGTTGCCGGAAGCGCAGATCGATCGCTTCCTGGTGCGGGTCGTGATGGGGTACCCGACCCACCGCGACGAGGTGACGATGCTGCGCACGCACAACGTCGACTCTCCGCTCGCGAAGGCGATGCTCAGTGCGGAGGACATCCTGGCGCTGCAGGCGATCGCCTCCCGGGTGCACATCGAAGACGACCTGTACGAATACGGGGTGACGCTGGCGGCGTTCACGCGGTCGCACGCGCGGGTGGCATTGGGGGCTTCGCCTCGAGCGACGCTGAACCTCGTGCAGGCGGCGAAAGGGGCAGCGATCCTTGCGGGACGCGGGTTCGTGACGCCGGACGACATCCGCGGCATGGCGACGGCGGTGCTCGCGCATCGTCTGGTGATGGTTCCCGAGGTGGAGGGGGACGAGAAGGCGCGGGAGGCTGTGATCGAAGAAGCCCTGGCCAAGGTCGGATACCGCCGCGCCGTGCGCGCCGTGTGAGGGGCGCGTGCAGGTCTACCCCACGCGATCGGCGGTCCACCTGGCACTCGGAGGCGCGGTCGTCGTCGTCGCCGGACTCGTGCTCCGCGAACCTGCCCTGCTCGCCTGGGGTGGAGGCATCGTCTTCGCCATCGCCCTCGCTCGCGCCTCCGCCCTCGTCAGCGTCTCGCGTATCCGCGGCGCCGGCTTCGAGATGCTCTGGTCCACCGACCGACGCGTCGTCTCCGTCCCCAGGGGGACCGTCGTCGAAATCAAGGCGGAAGTCCGCAACCGCGACACCCGCGCCGCTCGCTACGTCCACCTGCGCCCGGTCCACTCCTCCACCCTCGAGGTCTCCATCGACCCGGCAACCGGCGAGGTCCCTGCCGGCGGCCGCCTGCACGTCATCGTCCGCGTCGCCACCCCGCGCGTCGGCAGACACGCCGTCCACGGCCTCTCCCTCGAGGTCCAGGGATCGCCCGGGCTCTTCGAGGTACCGCTCACCTTCGCCAACCCGTTCGGCATCGAGGTGCTCCCCAAGCCCTTCGGCGCGCTGCTGAGCAGCGCACGCGGGGGACGCAGCCGCATGGGCGCCGACATGGGACAGCCCGGCCCCTCGCCCGGAGACGGGACCGAGCTGCGCGAGCTGCGCGAGCACCAGCCGGGAGACCCCTTCAAGCGCATCGCCTGGCGCCCGTCGGCTCGCCGCGGCCAGCTTCTGGTCCGCGACTTCGAGCGCGAGGAACGAGACGTCGTCTGGGTCGTCCTCGATGCGTCGGCAGAGCTGTGGGCCGGTCGCCCCGGACATGCCCCGCTCGACTTCGGGATCGACGAGATCGCGTCGGTGGCGAGACACCATCTCACGCGCGGCGATCGCGTGGGAATGGTGGTGATCGGGGGACGGATCCGCGCGTTGCTGGAACCGGATCGGGGAGCACGTCATGCGCAACACCTCGCCCTGGGTCTCGCCCTCGGCGCCGGGACCTACGATGCGGACCGCTCCGAGCTCGAGGAGCGGGACGTCGCGCTGCGCGTGATGGAGCACCTGCGCCCGCTGGATTCGCGGTTGGGCGACGTGCCGCGCCACGACCTCGATCGCCTGGCATTTCGCGCCGAGGTCGCCATCGCGAAGGCTCCCTTCGTGGCGCCGTTGCCGGAAGGGCCGACGCAGCGCGAGCGGGTGCTGCGCCAGTACCTCGCGGCCTTCGGCATCGACTCGCCCGCGAGGTCGGATCCCGAACGGCAGCGCACGGACGAGGCGCTGGCGCGGATGCTGGACCGGATCGCACAGCGCAAGCCCAGAGCGAGCCTGGTTCATGTCTGGTCCACCGCGCCCGAGCGACAGAACCCCGAGCTGCGCCATGCGGTGATCCGACTCCGCAAGGGCGGAGCCTCGGTCCGTTGGATCACCGCGCACCAGGAGGAGTCCGTGCTCGCGCTCGACGATCGCGCGGTATCCCGGGTGGTCGCCGACGCGGTGGTGCTCCGGTCGAGGACGGCGCGGGAGCGTGGGGAACGCAACCTGCGCGGGATGGGGATCCGCGTGGAGAGGATTCGTCGCCCCTCCATCGCCCAACACACCGAGGGCGGTGCGCCGGAGACCGAAGACCGCGCCAGCCATCCCCTGCTCCACGTCACCTCGTCGAGCATGACCCCGCGACCGAGGCCGTGATGGTTCGCAGACCGGTGCAAGACAAGCCAGAGACGGGGCACGAGGCAGCAGGCGATTCGCGCGGCGGGAGGCAGGAGTTCGCGGCGCGTGGGCTCGCGGCGAAGCGGTCCTTCGGCCAGTGCTTCCTGGCGGATCCGAACATCGCGAGGATCATCGCGCAGGAGGCGACGACGCCGGCGGGAGGGACGACCCTCGAGATCGGTGCCGGGACCGGTGCGCTCACGACGCCGCTGCTGGATCGGGCCGCGCGCGTGATCGCGATCGAGCGGGATCGCGATCTGGTGCCCGTGCTGCACGCGACCTTCGCGGGCGCGATCGAGGCCGGGCGACTGGTGGTCGTAGAGGACGACGCGGTCTCCGCCGACTGGGCGTCGCTGGTGGCAGAGGGGCCGGAGCCACGGATACTGGCAGGGAACATCCCCTACCAGATCACCGGTCGAATTCTGCAACGCGCGGTGGAGCACGCGGCGGCATTCCAGCGTGCCGTGTTCCTGGTGCAGAAGGAGGTGGCGCAGCGGCTGGCGGCAAGACCGGGCACCAAGGACTACGGGGCCATGACGGTGTTCGTGCGCTCCCGCTTCGCGCCGTCGCTGCGGGTCGTCGTCCCGGCATCGTGCTTCCGGCCCAAGCCGCGCATCGACAGCGCGGTCGTGGTGCTCAGGGTCTCGGAGCCGGTGCCCGGCTGCGACGGAGCGACCTTCGAGGAGCTGGTGGCGTGCGCGTTCTCGAAGCGCCGCAAGACGTTGCGCAACGCATGGGCTGGGGCAGCGGGGCTCGACGCGACGGAGCTGGAGAGGGCGGCGAAGGGAGCGGGGGTGGAGCTCGACGCGCGCGGAGAGAGCCTGACGGTGGAGCAGTACGGGCGCATGGCGAGAGCGATCGACGGTCGCTGAGCCGGGACACGCCGTGGCGGCGGCTCAGGGACGGAGCACGAGGCGTCGGACCTTCTCGAGGAGCTCCTCGGCGCCAAACGGCTTCTGCAGCGAGTCGGTCACACCGGGATGCGTCCCCTCGGCGTCGTGGGTGTCGATGGCGCCACCGGTGGTGATCAGGATCGGCAGCGACGGACGCAGGCGTCGCAGCTCGCGCAGGGTCTGCTCGCCGTCCATCACGGGCATCATCCAGTCGAGGACGACGCAGACGATTGCGTCGTCACCCGACGCATCCATGCGCTCGCGGAAGAAGTCGATCCCCGCCCGTCCGTCGGACGCGCACTGAACCTGGAAGCCCGGCGCGCCCAGCATCTGACAGGTCACGCGCTGCACCAGCGGGTCGTCGTCGATCACGAGCACCGTTCCGCGCGCATGCCAACGCTCCGAGACCGGAGCCGGCTCGCAGGAGGCCTGCAGGGTGGGGAGCGGCAAGGCCGGCAGGACGATCCGGAACGTGCTTCCCTCTCCGGGAGCGGAGCGCAGCTCGATGGCTCCATGGTGCGCGCGGACGATGCCCTGGACCGCGGCGAGGCCCAGGCCGCGTCCGGCGAACTTGGTGGAGAAGAAGGGCTCGAGCACGCGCCGGCGGGTGACCTCGTCCATCCCCGCGCCGTCGTCGGCGACCTCGAGGAACACACACGAACCGCTCAGCTCACCCGACGTCTCGACCAGGGCGTCGGGATCGCCGGAGGTCCCGGCACAGAGGCCGGTGGACAGGCGGATGGTGCCTGGCCGCTCGCCCAGCGCCTCGGAGGCGTTGACGATGAGGTTCATGACGATCTGGCGGATCTGGGAGACGTCCGCTTCGATCGGGGGCAGGTCGTTGGCGAGGTTGCAGTCGAGGGTGGCCTTCTTGGAGATGGATACGCGGAGCATGTCGGCCATGTCGCGCACGGTCGCGCTGAGGTCGATGCGCTCGACGAGGAACTGGCCGCGTCCGGCGTAGGCGAGCATCTGGCGGCACAGGTCGGCGGCGCGACGCGACGCCGTGGAGATCTCCTGCAGGTAGCAGCGGGCCTGGAGCTCGGGAGGGAGGCGGAGCAAGGCCAGGTCCGCATTGCCGAGGATCGCCGCCAGGATGTTGTTGAAGTCGTGGGCGATGCCGCCCGCGAGGACGCCGAGGCTCTCCAGCTTCTGGGCGTGAAGCATCTGACGCTCGAGCTCACGATGGCGCGCCTCGGCATCGATCCGGTCGGTGATGTCGCGCCCCACGGCGAGGACGCGATCGACGCCGTTGACGGAGGCGCGCTTGAGGGCGACCTCGATCCAGAAGAGACGGCCCTTGAGGCTGCGAGCTCTCCAGGTGAACAGCTGCGGCACGCCGTCGGCGGCCTGATGGATCTTGTCGCGGGCGAGATCGCTGTTGAAGGAATGGTCGCCCAGGCTCAGACGTCCCACGTCGGAGCCGATGATCTCCTCGCGCGAAGCTTCGTACAGCTCACAGGTGCGCGCGTTGACGTCGATCAGCACGCCGGTGTCGATGTCGTGGAGGAAGATCGCGTCGTGCACCGAGTCGAAGATGGTGCGGAACCGCGACTCGCTCTCCTGAAGGGCGCGCTGGGCGACCTCACGCTCGGCCATCTCGCGCATCAGGCTCTCGCGGAAGGAGGCGAACTCCTGCTGCAAGCGCGCGCGGTCCTCACGAGATCGCGTGAGGCTTCGCCGGGCCAACGCCGCCCGGTCCTCCTCGTCGCGCACCATCGTCAGCAGGTCGAGCCACGTGGGCGCCAGCTCCTGCAGAGAGCACTCGAGCGCGCGGGGCACCACCACGTGGATGAGCTGGCCCTTGAGCTTGCGCCATTCGAGCCCGGCGCCGGGCGTGAACACCAGGCCCGGTACGCGTCCCGCATGCTCCCCGAGCGCGGCAAGGGCCTGCTGCGCAGACTCGGCGTACAGCGCGAAAGGATCCCGACGCACGTCCTTCGCCTCGAGACGCGAGCAGGTGCGGAACCCCGGGGGGCCCGGCTCAACGATCGACAGCAGGCGTCGGGGCATCCGCGTCTCCAAGGAAACACACCACGATCGTCACGTTGTGGAAGTGCGTCGGCGAGTAGCCGCCGTCGGCCTGGCGAATCGGCCCGATCTCGCCAAAGGAAGGCACCCCGGCCAACGGGATGCGCTCTCCGAGCCGCTCGTAGATGCGCGCCACCTCGTCACCCGCCCGATCGTCGAGGATCCACCTCCGACCTGCGCAGCTCATCACCACGGCTGCCTTGGGCGCCCCCGCTCCGCGAAGCGCGATGTCGAGCACCTCGTCCACGCCGCGCAACACCTCGTCCTGCGACGCCGCCGGACACACCAGCACCTGGCTGCCCGTCGGGATCGACGCGTTCGTCGTGATCCCGCCGCAGTCCACGTCGATGCGAGTCGGCGAGCGCAGGAAAAACCTCGGCCCGTCGGTGAGCGCAAGCGGCACGACCCCCAGATCCACCTCGCCGATGGACTTGCCAAGCTGCTCTCGCACGAACTGCTGCGCGGGACGTCCGCTGATCTGCAGCACGGTCTTGCCTTCCACACGCTCCACCGTGCCGGGTCGCCCGGTAGGGGCATAGCCGCTCGCCCCGTGCAGCGACACCTCCAGGGAGCCAACCCCGAGCAGCAGCCCTACCGCGTCGTCGTAGGCCCGCCCATCGCAGAACACCACGCCGCGCTGGAACCTCCGGTCGTCTCCCGCCAGGCACCCGAAGAACGGTCCTTCGAGCACCTGCGCGATCCCCTGCACGATCGCCGCGCCGTCCGCCTTCGAGCCATCCGCCATCACCATCGCGAAGCAGGGGGCCTTGCCCGCCGCAGCGAGCGAGCGGCGCGCGCAATCGTTCGCCGACGCGAAGGAGTCGGCCCCCACCCCCTGCACCAGATCGATCGTCCAGCGCACCGCGCCTTCGGTACTCAGCGCGAGCGCGGCGACGCCCTGCTCGAAGACCCCGCTGCGCTCGCAGATCCCATCGCCCGTCCCCCCGAAGATGCGCACGTCGCGGGTCCCGAGACCGTCGTAGAGCCCCTCGAACAGCTGGTCGAAGTCCTCCCCGTAGTCCACGGAAGAGAACAGCAGCACCAGCTCGGGTCGCAGGTCGGCGAGCGCTTCTCCCACTTCGCATCCCGCCCGATAGGCATCCGGCAGGACACTGCTCACTGAACCGCACCGCAACATCGGACTCCCTCCCTCGAGCAGGCGCTGCGCGTGGCAGACGCCGCGCACTCTCGCACGACGGTCTCCTGGGGCCGGCGAGCCGCACCCCGAAGGTGCAGGCTACCACGGGTCCGGGCGGGAGCCGATGCAACAGTTTTGTGGGGGATCCGCGGCTCAGCGCTTCTTGTTGCGCAGGTCAGCCAGGTGCTTCTGGAAGGCTTCGTCGTGGGCCTTGCGCGCATCGGCGATGCGCTTCTCGATGTTCTCGTCGAGCTTGCGCGCAGCGTTGATGGAGCTCTCGAGCTCGGTCTGGGCCCGTTGCAGCCCTTCAAGTCGCTGGTGCGAAGCCTGCTTCTCCGCGTCGGTCCGCCCCGACTCCGCCTGGAACGCGCGCTCCGCGGCCATCGCGTCGGGGATCGCCTTCTTGACGGCCTCCGCATCGGCAAGGAGCCTGCGAAGCTCCAGCTTCTGCTCGACCAGCCCGATGTTCGCCAGGTAGCTGGCCTCCGCGATCTCGTCGGACTGCTTCTCCAACGCCGCAGCGTTCTTCTTGCCCAACGTCTCGCGATACGACTCCACCACGCTCTGACCGTCGTTCGCGGCTCGCATCCGCTTCTCGAGGGTCTTGTCCACGTTGTCCTTCAACGCGTGCGAGATGGGCCCCGTC
>JAKLDZ010000550.1 GCA_022703255.1 Myxococcota bacterium
GGGAACGGGGCGGCCGGAGGGGAAAGCCCGCCAAGGGGGCGGATGGTCGCGGTTTCCATGGGGGCTTCGCGAAAGACTTGCCCCAGCGGCCCGTCCAACGGCAGGGTCGCTCCCATATCTTGGAGGATTCGAGATGATCTCCCGCACTTCCCTGGCGCTCGCTGCTTCCGCACTCGTGGCCGCCATGGCATGGACAGCAGCGTCCTCGGCACAAACCTATGGCCAGCCCACGCCGGCCTACGGCACGCCGACAACGCAGCCGACGCAGCCGGGCTACCCGGCGACGCAGCCGGGCTACCCGGCGACGCAACCCGCTTACGGATACCCCGCGACGCAACCCGGCTATGGGTACCCGACGCAACCGGGCTACGGCTATCCCACCACGCAGCCGATCATCCAGGGGAACAACCGCAAGGCCGGGGACATCGAGCTGGGCGTGCTGTACGGCATGTCCGCCGCCTACGGCGCCAATCTCGGGATCTGGCTCGATACCGAGCTGGGTCTCGACGATCCCGGGCTGATGTTCATCGCGCCGGTCGCGCTCGGACTCGCGGCTCCGGTCGGTGTCTACTTCGCCAACCAGCCCACCATGCCCAAGGGGCTTCCGGCTGCGATGTCGGCGGGCATGTTCCTCGGCGCTGGCGAAGGCATGGCGATCTGGACGAGACAGTTCACGACCGCGAACGAAGCCGACGCGTGGGGATGGAAGGGGTTCTCGCGCTCCATGACGCTCGGCTCCACGGCCGGCCTCGTCGGCGGCTTCGCCGTCGGCTACTTCCAGGAACCCGCACCGTCGAACTCCGCCCTCGTCTCGAGCGCCGCGATGTGGGGCACGATCATGGGCAGCATGATCGGCTACGGCTCCACGCCGTCGGAGTGGGACAGCTTCACCAAGAACAACGACGGGGCATCGCTCGGAGGGTTGATCGGCTACAACGTGGGCATGGGCGCCGGCGCGGCGATGTCGATGATCTACACGCCGCAGTGGATCAACCTCGCGTGGATGTGGATCGGCGGCGGAATCGGCGCAGCGGCGGGGCTTCCCGTGTACCTGGCCTACGCCGGCAGCGACACGCCCGCGCGTCGCGGCCTCATCGTGCAAGGCCTGTTCACCGGGATCGGCGTCGTCGCAGGCGGTGTCTTCTCGTACAATCTCAAGGACACCGACTACTTCGACATGAGCTCCAAGGCGAAGAACACCGGGATCGCGCAGCTCACCGGATTCGGCCTGATGCCGGTCAACGGCGGCGCCGGGCTCCAGGTGTCCGGGCTGCTGTTCTGAGTGGACGCACCATGGAGCGAACACCCCGCGTCCTGCTCGTCTCCAAACCGATCGCGCCGCCCTACACCGACGGTTCGGTGTGCATCGTGCGCGATCTGGCCGGGTCCCTGCAATCGGTGTCGGCGACGGTGCTGACGACGACGGACGCGCCTGCGATATCGAGCCATGTGCGCCACGCGCGCATCTATGCGCGTCGCGGGTCGTACTCGCCTGCGCTCAGCGCCAACGCGCGCGTGCTGCGCCACCTGCTGCTCGGTCCGCACTACGACCTGTGGCACTTCGTCTTCGCCCCCAACCCGCTGTCGTCCATCGCGGCCCACTCCTGCCGCGCCCTGCGCAAGGTGCCCGTCCTGCAGACCGTCGCCTCCCGCCCTCGCTCCTTCGCACGCTCCGCCAACCTGCTGTTCGGCGACCGCGTCGTCACCCTCTCCCGATTCACCGCCGATCGCCTCACCGCCCACGGTTTCCCGCCCTCGCGCATCGAGGTGATCCCTCCGCCCATCCACGACGTGGAGCGCAACGCCGACCAGGCCGCGCGCGCACGGGCCCAGGCCAAGGTTCCCCCCGGCGTGCCGCTCTTCGTCTACGCCGGCGACCTCGAGTTCTCCCAGGGAGCCCGCATGGTCGCGGATGCCATCCCCGCCGTGCTCGAATCGGTTCACGACGCGTTCTTCGTGTTCGCGTGCCGGACCAAGACCGAGCGCGCCCGACGCGCCCGCGCCGTGCTCCAGAACAAGGTCGCACGCTACGCGGACCACGTCCGCTTCGCGGGCGAGGTGCCCGATCTGCCCGCGCTGATCGCCGCGGCCACGGCCGCTCCCTTCCCGGTCGACGATCTGTACGGCAAGGTCGATCTGCCGTACGCCGTGCTCGAGGCGTGTCTGCTGCAAGTCCCGGTGATCGTGCCGTCGCGCACACCGCTCGAGGAGATCGACGGTGCGATGGTGATCGAGCCCGAGGACACGCAGGCGCTGGCCCGCGCGTGCATCGACGTTGCGCGCGACGATTCGCTGCGGCGCGCGGTGGGCACGCGGCAGCGCGCGAGAGTGCTGGAAGTCCACGCCCCGGGGCGCATCGCGCGCGCGTACGAAGAGCTGTACCTCGACCTGATCTCGCGGGCGTGAGGCGCTACTTCAGCGCCCCGCGACGGATCTCCAGACGGAGCACCGCGCCCTTGCGCGCCACGGTCACCTGCACCTTCGTGCCGACCGGCCCCACCAGCGCGTCGTGGATCTCCTGGGCCGTCATCCCCCGCGCGTCCCGCCCCTCGATCGACAGGATCTCGTCCCCCGGCTCGAGCCCCGCCTTCGCTGCCTCCATGTCCGACGGCACCTGACGCACGTTCACGCGGCCGTCGGTCTTCGACTTGACCAGCATCGCGCCGATCGAACCCCTGCCCGAGCCGCAGCCCGTCAGCGCGACCAGCGCGAGCACGGCGATCCGACGGTCAATCCGCACCGGCCTCTCCCACCCCTTGCGCATCCGATTCCCCGGCGTCCAGCGTCGCAGCTTCCGCACCATCCTGCGACGCATCCTCCGCCGCGTCTTGGGCAGCATCCTGCGACGCATCCTCCGCGGCATCGGTCGAAGCCCCTGCCTCGGGCGAGGACAAGGTGGTCGTCGGATGCACGCACGCGCCCGCACGACACGTCCATCCGTCGTCGCAGTCCTCGGGGTGATCGGTTCGGCAGCCGGGCGGGTCCGATGCTCCGAAGGAGCAGGCCGTGAGCGACGAGAAGCCGCACACCAGCGCGAGGGAGGCGACGATGCACCGCAAGGGGATCACGCGCGGTTTATCGCACTACTGTTGAGCGGAGTGCAACGACGGCGAGGTGTCGGCAGCTCCCTCGCCCTGGGGAGCGCGCTGGGGCCACAGGGGCATCCAGACGGGCTGCAGGCCGAGGCGCTCGCGGCGAGCGACCTCGCGAGGGGACAGCCAGCCGGCGCCGAGGCAGGCGCCCGCGGCGAGCGCGATGCCGGCCACGACGTCGATCAGGTAGTGCCAGCGCAGGAACATGGTCGCGATGACGATGTTCGCGACGAAGAACCCGGTGATGGGCCAGGTATACCGGAAGGGATACTTGTCCCGGTGGCGCAGGGAGAACAGGAAGATGAAGGTGGCGGCCGCCCACGGGAGGTCCGAAAATCCTTTGGACAGCTTCATGGCGGTGACCCACACCGGT
>JAKLDZ010000551.1 GCA_022703255.1 Myxococcota bacterium
TGGCGATCGTCGTGGCAACGACCGCGATCGGATGGGTGGCTCGCACGTGGATCGGCGTTCCCGACGTCGAGATGCTCTACCTGCTCGCTGTGGTGGTCTCGGCTGCGCGTTGGGGACGCGGGCCTTCGATCGCGTCGGCGGCGTTGTCGGTCGTGGCCTACGACGTGTTCTTCGTTCCGCCGCACTTCACGTTGGCGGTGGCGGACGCGAGGTATCTGCTGACGTTCGCGGTGATGTTCGGAGCGGGGTATGTGGTGAGCAGCCTGACGCACCAGATCCGGAGGCAGGAGCAGGAGGCGAAGGCGCGGGAGGAGCGGACGGCGGCGCTGGCGTGGGAGGCGAAGCAGGCCGCGGTGGTGGCGAAGACCGAGCAGCTTCGCAGCTCGTTGTTGTCCTCGGTCTCGCACGATCTGCGCACGCCGCTGGCGGCGATCACGGGGGCGGCGACGACGCTGCGTCACGAGGTGTTGAGCGAGGGTGCGAGGCAGGAGCTGGCGGAGACGATTTGCGAGGAGGCGGAGCGGCTCGAGCGGCAGCTTTCGAACCTGCTGGACATGACGAGACTGGACTCGGGGGCGGTGGTGGCGCGCAAGGAGTGGGTTCCGCTGGAGGAGATCGTGGGCGGAGCGCTGACGCGACTGGAGGCCAGGCTTGGTGCACGCAAGGTGGACACGTCGCTGGCGGAGGATCTTCCGATGGTTCCGGTGGATCCGGTGTTGATGCAGCAGCTGTTCGTCAACCTGTTCGAGAACGCTTCGAAGTACACGCCTTCCGACACGGTCATCGAGGTGAGCGCGGTGCGCGAGGGGTCGAAGGCGGTCGTGGTGGAGGTGAGCGATCACGGGGTAGGGCTTCCGGCGGGGGAGGAGGAGGCGGTGTTCGAGCGGTTCCACCGGGGGCCGCATGGGGAGGTGCCCGGGGCCGGGCTTGGCCTGTCGATTTGTCGCGCCATTGCCCAGGCTCACGGGGGATCGCTGACGGCGCACAACCTGGCGCGGGGAGGAGCGTGCTTCCGTCTCCTGATTCCGGTGGAAGGCGCGCCGCCGGAGATGTTGCCCGACGAGCCGGACGAGGAGGGACCGTGAGCGACGAGGAGCCGTTGGTGTTGCTGGTCGAGGACGAGGTGCAGATGCGCCGTTTCCTGCGCGCTGCCCTCGGCTCGCACGGATTCCGTCTGGTGGAAGCGGCGACCGCGCGGGAAGCGATGCAGCTCGCGACGAGCCACAACCCGTCGCTGATCCTGCTTGACCTGGGGTTGCCCGACGGTGACGGCATCGATCTGACGCGGGAGCTGCGGGAGTGGTGCAAGGCGCCGATCATCGTGATCTCGGCGCGAGGAGCGGAGCAGGACAAGGTCACGGCGCTGGATGTGGGGGCGGACGACTACCTCACCAAGCCGTTCGGCACCAACGAGCTGATCGCTCGCATGAGGGTCTCGTTGCGTCACGCGGCGCAGGCCGGGGGAACGGCGGCGCCGAGCACGCTGCAGGTGGGCGAGCTGTTCGTGGACTTCGCGCGTCACGAGGTCCGTGTCGGTGATCGCGACGTGAAGCTGACGCCCACGGAGTTCCGTCTGTTGGCGCTGCTTGCCCGCAACGCCGGAAAGGTGCTGACGCACCGGCAGATCCTGACGGAGATCTGGGGACCGGCGTATGCATCGCAGTCGCACTACGTGCGCGTGCACATGGCCGAGCTGCGCAGGAAGGTCGAGCGCGAGCCGGCGCGTCCGCAGATGCTCCTGACCGAGGCTGGGGTCGGCTATCGGCTGCGCGATCGGGGCTGAGGGCGGCTCGCAACGCGTTGAAGGAGCTCGCGGGGGCACTCGCGTGGACGTCGCGACGGTGATAGAGGCCGGGCATGAGCGAGCGCGAGTCGACGAGTCCGAGGAGCGAGGCGGAGACTGTGCAGGCGAAGGCCGCGCGCGTGCTCGACCTGCAGAAGGGGCACACGGGAGGGCGTGACGAGTGGGAGCTGCTCGAGCTGTTCCTCGGGGTGCGAGGCGAGGAGCTCACGGCGCTCAAGAACGCCGTGGACCTGGGTGGCGAGCACCACGATCTGGTGAAGCTCGTCTTCCACGACATCGACTCCGAGCCGGTGCGCACCCAGATTCTGGAGCACATCGCGTCGGCGCATGCGCGCCGCGAGCTCCCGCCGCTCAAGGTGCTCAGCGACATCGACGACACGTTCCTCGCGAACTGGAAGGACGAGCGTTTCCCCGCCAGGACCGTCTACCCCGGGGTGATCCCCTTCTATCGGGAGCTCGACCGGGGGCCGCACGAGCAGGCGGATCGGGAAGGTGACTTGACGTTCGTGACGGCGCGGCCGAGCGATCGTCTCGGTGTGATCGAGGGCATGACGCTGGAGATGCTGCGGTCGTTGGGGATCCGAGGGGCGTGCGTGCTGGGCGGGGCCTTTCGCCGGCTGGTCGGCAACGCGAGCATCGCGCGGGGGAAGTACGAGAGCTTCGAGCGGTACCTTGCGCTGTACCCCGAGTACGACTTCGTGTTCGTGGGCGACAGTGGACAGGGCGATGCGGTGTTCGGGCGCAGGATGGTGCAGGAGCACAGCGAGGTGGTGAGGGCGGTGTTCATCCACGACGTGGTCGGGACGCCGCCCGAGGAACGGGAGCGTTGGCTTGCACAGGGGGTGGTGTTCTTCGACACCTACGTGGGGGCGGCGGTCGAGGCGTGGCGACGCGGGCTGGTGCAGGCAGCGGGGGTACGCAGGGTGATCGAGCAGGCGCGCAGCTCGCTGCGACGGATCGAGTTCGAGGACTCGGAGCAGCGGGCAGCGCGCGAGCGTGAGCAGGAGGCCGATATCGCGGCGGCTCAGGCGGCGCTTACGAGGGCATGAAGGCGTTCGTCTCGCACGATCCCGAACGGTCGCGGCGCAGCGCGGGCTACGCGATGGTGGTCGGGGCGGGCGTTCTGTGGGGCTGTTGGAGCCTGGTCTTCCGTCCTGTGGAGCGGATGGCGAGGGTGTCGCCTGCGTTCGAGACGCTGGTTGTGTTCGCGGTGACGGTGGTGGTGTTGGGGCCGATGGCCTGGCTCGATGGAAGGGGCAGGGAGCGCGGGGCCAGGGACTGGGGGGGGATGCTGGCGCTGGGGCTGATCGACACGGGGAACGTGCTGTGTTTCTTCGGGGCGATGCAGCGCACGAGTCTGGCGGTGGCGGTGCTGACGCACTACCTGGCACCGGTCTTCGTGTCGATCGCGGAGCCGCTGGTGATGCGGAGGCAGGCGAGGGGGCCGGTGTGGTCATCGGTGGTGCTTGCGCTGGCCGGACTGACGCTGCTGCTGGAGCCTTG
This sequence comes from Myxococcota bacterium, assembly GCA_022703255.1. GTDB lineage: Bacteria > Myxococcota_A > Polyangia > Polyangiales > Polyangiaceae > JACRCQ01. The sequence continues at coordinate 3,308 of JAKLDZ010000551.1, forward strand.
GAAGGGGGCATCGCGGGGCGCTGCGGTGGGAGCGTTGCTGGGGACGGCGAGTGCGGCGTTCTTCGCCGGAAATGTGCTGCTCAGCAAGAGGCTGCAGGGTCGGTTTTCGCAGCGGGAGATCCAGGCGTGGCACTGTGTGCCGGGTCTGGTGATCG